>JBDTKG010000060.1:0-5744 GCA_039935435.1 Saccharimonadales bacterium (SeqCode)
CTAGATGGAAACCCGAAATCTTTCATAATTTCGGCTTTGTCTTCAGTGATGTTGGTGAGGCCATAGGCCGAGCTGGCCACGACCTTAGGCTGCTCGCTATCTATCATCGATTTAATTTTGCAGGCACTACTAGAAGGAGCCATAGACACTAGCGAGGCATTTAATGAGGCTATCTCCTGCTTAGTAATCTCATCGCCGGCTGCATAGGCATGATGTGTGTAAATCGGATCTCGGTTAAGGCGTCGAAACGACGGGTCGTTAACCATGGCTTTGTTGCTGCCGCACTCTTTACCGTCGATCAAATGGCTAATCTCATGGTTGCCTAAATCGGTGCCTTTAAAGAAATTGCTGATGTCGACAACAATGGTGCCGCTGTCAGCGTAAGCATAATCAGAGGTGTTTGCAGCTAAAACTACGTGCTTAAGACCCGAATATGCTATTAGTTCGGTGGGCAATAACGATAAACCATCAACGATTTCCCTCAGTTCATATTTGGCCGTAGCGGTTTTAAGTTGTTTGCTGCTAGGTACGCTCTTATTGCCATCTGTTAGCTCATCGGATTTAGCAACACTTAACTTAACGCCTAGAGATCCAAGAAAATGTTTGGATTTATGGTAATAAAACGAAAAGTCAGTTTCATTTATGTCAGCGCCATCGATGGAATCAATGTCAGCCCTCTCCGGTAGGGTAATTTCGGTATCTTCAGATGGTCGTTGGCCGTCTACATTAATTGGGCTTGTGCTAAACAAACGAGTGACGGCATCTTGGTCGGCTGCAGTTGGGGCGCTACAGCGGTCGGGAGGGATAAGTCCTGGCCCTATCATTTGACCGGCCGTAAACGACCCGGCTAATAACAGAGCCGCAGCGGCTGTATTGCGAACACTATTCATAACCATACTATAACAGCAATACGCCGATATGTCTATAGTGAGGTTGCGCGCATTGCCGATCTGCAATAAACCACTTAATGTAGGCAAAGTTGACCGCCGCAAAAAGCAGTGTTTAAGTCCGTTGCGGCGGAACTGAAGTGTTGATCTGGGCTAGCAACTTCTTTTTAGTACGCCGGTACAGGACAAAATACATAAAGCTGTTCCAGGCTAATACCACCGCAGCTACAGCCAAGGATGCCACAATTTCCTCTGGATATGGATTGTAATCGTAAGGCATGGGTTTGCTGGGCCGCTTTGGGTTGACTAACACTAGCACTTGACCGCTGACCGGCTGCTTATCTAGCCACGAAACTTTAATATTGGTCTGGGGGATGCCGTAGACCGAGTAATTGCCGTACGAATCATAGTAGCAGCCACTTTTAGTACAGTCCTGTTTGGTGCTTTTAACGGTTGCCATAACGGCCTGAGTGCCGGGGTCATTCCGATAGTGATTATTAACAGCCGCGTTGGCCGCAATTCCTATAAAAAGCAGAATTATCAGACTGGTTGCAAACAGGTATATCGTTATCGTTGGCCGCAGACGTCGGAGCTTAGCCTGCGGGTTGGTAATCGGTTGTTGCTGTCGCTTCATATCATTCAGAATATCACAGACAGGCCGGCTATATCCTGCGCCAGACCAAATTCAAAAATGCGTCATTTGCCTGTTGTATATGTGCCGTTTCTAGTGCTGCAGTCTGACAAGGTCATGCTATACAAAAACTTCACTCTTAACTATACTGAGCCTTAAGATAAGTAATCGCCAAAGGAAAAGACTGTGAAAAAAGCATATATATTCGTCGCTGTAATACTTATAATTATCATTGGTGTAGTATTGGCGACACGTAAAAAATCGACAACATCTACTTCTTCAACTAAAAGTGCCTCATCGGCAAGCTCAATTTCAAGTGCTAAAAAAGTGGATGCTTGTGCAGTTTTCACTCTCGCTGATGCCCAGTCAGTTCTGGGCGTAAACGCTAAAAAGACTGAGGGTGCGTCGGCCAACACAGAAAGTTCCACAGCCCGTGTTTCTACCTGTAACTATAACGACGGCTCTGCCAGCGCTGATGAACAAACAGTAACAATCCTTGCTCGTTCTAGTTCCGGCAATGATGTTGCCAAAAATGCCTTCGAGGCCGCTGAACCCGATGGTGCGCAAACTATTACTGGATACGGTGATGCCGCATATTACAGTAGCTCATACGGTCAATTTGATGTTGTGAAAAATAACGTGTGGTTAATTATTAGCGCTGGACCTTCTGTTCCTTCTCAGAGGGATGTATCTTCTGCCGAGCAAGTTGCTAAGATCGCTCTTTCTCGTATTTAGTAGATACGCTTATCCTCTGAGCCTTTTGGGGCGTATCCTGCACGGTCAAAAAGGCACTTTAACTTGCAGGTACAATGCTTTTTGTTTGGCTGGGGCGGCAGAAAATGTGGCTTTGCCACCGTCTACGCCAATGCTCGGAATAAATTCCTGCGCTTTGGCTTGACGAGCGAACCTGGGCTCGCGCCCTACGGCTCTTCATCCTATCAACTTGAGCCAACTAAAAAGCCCACTTTGCAGTGAGCATTTTAGTTGGCTGGGGCGGCAGGATTCGAACCTGCGAATGCCAGTACCAAAAACTGGTGCCTTACCACTTGGCCACGCCCCATTACGTGTTAGTAACACTGGTTGATTGTAGCTTAGACGGCTAAATTTCTCAACATCTGTTAATAGATGACCAATCCTGCGGTCTAGGCTATACTTAAGCATAAGATGAATATTCGCGAACCACACCAGTACCAGGGTGTTCGTAATCAACGTAGAGCTCACCATCGTTGGCGACGCCTTCGCAAGTGGTTTTCGGGCCTGCTGATTATTGTCATTATCGCTGCTTTAATTGGCTACGGATCTTATGCTCGGGCCTTGCCGCTGGTCAGGGGTCAATCGCTGTTAGCCGACTCTACGGCCCAGTCGACTGAGCAAGTAGCGTTAAATTGGCCGAGCCAAGGTGAGGCCGCTATTGGCGTGCTAGGCCAGGGTGTTTTGGCCCAAACGGCCAATATTAAGTCACTACCAACGGCTAGCGTCGCCAAGTTGATGGTGGCCCTGACAGTCCTCAAAAAATATCCACTCAAGATTGGCGAGACAGGACCAACCATCACTGTTAATCAAGCCGATGTGGACAGCTACAATAATTATTTGGCCGAAAACGGTTCGGTGGTGTCGGTTCAAATCGGCCAAAAAATTAGCCAATACCAGGCTTTGCAGGCTATGTTGTTGCCCTCGGCCAATAACATTGCTGAGTTGCTGGCTGTTTGGGCCTATGGATCGATGCCTAATTACTTGACGGCCGCCAACGAGTATAGTCAGGATATCGGCCTTTTGGGTAGTCATTTTGCCGACGCCAGCGGTTTTGCTCCCGAGACTGTCAGTACGCCGCGCGACTTAGTCCTGCTGGGGCAAAAGGCTCTTGAACAGCCAGTACTGAAGCAGATATTTGCTCAGCCTACCGCCCAGTTCCCGGGAGTTGGCACGATTACCAATACAAACTTTATGCTCGGCAGCGACGGAATTATTGGCATCAAGACTGGTAACACCGATCAAGCCGGCGGCTGTTATTTGTTTGCGGCCGAACACCGATTGCCAAACAACCATGTGATTACCGTTATCGGAGCTATCATGGGTGAAACTAGTTTATATCGAGCGCTGGCCGCTGCCCCACCGTTATTAAGCAGCTTTTACCTAGGCTTTGGCTCGCAGGTGGCCGTCCATAAAGGCCAGGCAGTGGCAACCTACCAGACTACTTGGGGATCTCAGGCTCAGGCTGCCGCCGCTAACGACTTGGTTATTTACGGCTGGCAGGGCTCATCGCCCAAGCTGACTTTTGAGGCAGCTAACCTCGGGGCTCCAGCCGCTCTAGGCAGCTCGGCTGGCCAGATTACTGCCACAACCGCCTACGGCCAAGCCTCGGTTCCGCTAGTCCTAAAAACTGCCCTCAATGCACCAACCTGGCAATGGCGGCTTTTTAGGCATTAAAGTAGCCCCTTTTAGGGTTGCGAAATGCGCTTATTTCTATTAAAGTTACAGGGAAGATGACCGAACAATCAGCAAAAAGTCCGGCGGACTACATAGTACCGCTAAATATGAATGGCCTCAGGGGTCGGATGCTGCGTATGCCGCCACCGACTGGCAAAACGCGCGAGATTCTGTTTATTTACGGCCATCATTCCAGTTTGGAACGCTGGTGGGGTTTGGTCCAGGACCTTAACCGCTACGGCGGCGTGACTATGCCCGATATGCCCGGCTTTGGCGGCATGGACAGTTTTTATAAGATTGGCCAGCAGCCCACAGTCGATGCCCTGGCCGACTACCTGGCGGCCTTCATAAAACTGCGCTACAAACGTCGCCGCTTAACGATTATGGGTCTGTCATTCGGTTTTGTGGTGGCTACTCGCATGCTGCAGCGCTATCCCGATTTAGCTAAAAAGGTCGATTTGCTGGTGAGCGTAGTGGGCTTTGCCCACCGCGAGGACTTTACGTTTAGCAAAATTCGTTACTGGAGCTATCGCCTAGGGGCTGGTTTTTTTGCTCACCGCTTACCGGCTTTTGTTTTCAAAAATCTGGCTCTTAATCCTCTGCTGCTCCGAACTGTCTATGGCCACACCCATAACGCGCAGCAAAAGTTTCAGACTGTCGACAAGCAAGAGCGCCAAAGCATCATGGACTTTGAGGTCCACCTATGGCATTGCAACGATGTCCGGACCTACATGTTTACTACCGTCGAATTCTTTACTCTCGACAATTGCACCAAGCAGGTTGATCTGCCGGTATGGCATGTCAGCGTCAGCGCCGACCGCTATTTTGATAACAACATGGTCGAGCAGCACATGAAAGTTATTTTTAGCCAATTCCATGAGATCAAAGCTAAAGCCGATAATCATGCGCCCAGCGTTGTAGCCGACATGGAGGCTGCTTCGGCTATCGTGCCGCCGGCCCTGCGCCGCCTTTTGGCCAAGAAGTAGCCAGCGCGCCGTGCCAGAGATGGTATACTGGTAGTAAGATGAAAATCGGCATAGTCTGTCCATACGATATTGCCCGGGGCGGCGGCGTCCAGGAGCATGTGCTAGCCCAGGCCAAAGGCCTGCAGCAGCGTGGCTATGAAGTCAAAATTATAACTCCCAAGGTACGTCATCAAAAAATGGACCTCAGTGGCATGCTCGAGTTAATCTACGTTGGTAACTCGGCCAAGGTTAAAACGCCTATTAAAACATCGTTAGAGCTAGGCGTCAGCCTAAGCCGTGATGCTGTTGACGACATGCTGGCCAATGAAGCCTTCGATTTACTACATATTCACGAGCCCGAAGTACCTTTGCTGGGCGCCCAAATTGTGGCAAAAGCTATTTGTCCGGTGGTGGCCACCTTTCATGCCATTCACCCCCAAACGCCTATGGCTCGCACCATAGAAACCTTCCGGATACCCTACTCACGTTCTATCTTTAGCCGCTTAACCGAGTTAACGGCCGTTTCTAACCCGGCCGCCGAGTTTGTTAAGGAGCGCACCGGCCGCACTGTTCATATCATTCCCAACGGTATCGACCTGACAAAATATAACTTTCGACCTAAGGCCAAGGCGGCCGCTCATAAAACAATCCTATACGTCGGCCGTTTAGAAAAGCGCAAAGGCCTCAGTTATCTTCTCAAAGCCTACCGGTTGTTGGCCGAGCAACGCAGCGATGTTAGCCTAGTCTTAATTGGCGACGGCGAACTGCGCAGTAGCCTGGAAGATACCATCAAAAACAAAAAAATCCCTAGGGTTACCTTTTTGGGATACGTCA
>JBDTKG010000061.1:0-6500 GCA_039935435.1 Saccharimonadales bacterium (SeqCode)
GCTACTTTTGCTTGGGCTTGGACCAACTATGTTTATACGCTCAACCCGGCGTCCAGTAATGCTCTGGTGGTTATTCGTTTAATTTTGTTTTTCGTAGTTGTGCTAAACACGGTTTTTTGGGTATTCGCCCATAACTATCCTTCGGTTAAGCAGACGATTAGTCGGACTAAGTTAATAGTCGTTTTTTGTGCCAGTGCGATTGTGTCCGCCACCATTCTCTCTCCCTATGTATTTACGTCTGTTACGGTCATAAATGGTCAATCTAACCCTAATCCCAGCCTGTTAATATTATTATTTATGCTCCATGCGATTTACACAATTGGCTCTGGGTTGCGGTCTCTGATAAAGAAGCAAAAATTGGCTACCGGTCAGACTCGTAGCCAGATAAAGTTCATATTTGTTGCGTCGGTTCTCAACTCAGTCGTGGTACCAATTACCAATTTCGTGGTTACTCTGCTATTTCATACGGCTTTCTTTGCACGGGTAAGCCCAATCTATAGCTTGGCCTTCGCAGGGATCATCGCTTATGCGATAGTTGCCCAAAAACTTTTTGATGTTCGTGCTGTGGTTGCGCGATCTGTGGCCTATGTGCTGCTTGTGGCTAGTATGGCCTTCGTCTACAGTGTAGCGTTATTTGGAATTGTTAACGTTGTTTTCTCGGGTGGTAGTCGCGAGACATTGCGCCAGATTTTGTCGGTGGTATTGGTCTTCCCGTTTGCCCTGAGCTTTCAGCATATCAAGAACTTTTTTGATCGGATTACTACCAGGATATTTTATAACGATAACTATGATTCGCAGGCTGTTTTGAATCGTCTGGGACGTAATGTCGCAGCCGAGACTCATCTTGAAAAGGTGGTGACTTCGACGCGTTTGGTACTTAGTACTGCAATCAAAAGCTCCTTCGTAGAGTTTTTACTATTTAACGAACACGGGCCGTATCTAGAAGAGTCGGTTAACCCCGAGCTTGAGAGCGTGGTAGCCACCCTTCTGCCCTTACTCAAGGATCAAAACAGGACTATTATGACCGTAGAAGCGGGTGGTGTTAACCAGAGTGTTAAGCAGGTTTTGGCATCCAAGAGAGTGTCGGTTAGCGTGCGCCTTAAGTCGCAGAACGAAACGTTGGGCTTCATTTTGTTTGGCGACAAGAAAAACGGTGATATTTATAGTAGCCAAGATATTAAGTTGCTGCGCATTGTGGCCTCGGAACTGGCTATTGCCGTCCAGAATGCGCTGCAGTTCGAACAGATTGAGCAGTTTAACCAGACGCTGCAGCAAAAGGTGGAAGATGCCACGCGCAAGCTGCGGGAGACTAACCAGAAGCTTAAGAAGCTGGATGAGACCAAGGACGACTTTATTAGTATGGCTTCGCACCAGTTGCGAACACCGTTAACTTCGGTCAAGGGCTACGTCAGTATGGTGCTGGACGGTGATGCTGGCAAGATTAATGCCCAGCAAAAACAGCTGCTTAACCAGTCTTTTGTTAGTTCGCAGCGGATGGTCAGCCTAATTGCCGACCTGCTCAATGTGTCGCGCCTAAAAACCGGCAAGTTTATGATCGAGTCCAAGCCAACGAACCTTGTAGAAGTGGTAGAGGGTGAGCTGGCTCAGTTAACCGAAACGGCCAAGGGCCGCGGCCTGCAGCTGAAGTTTGATCATCCCAAGCACTTTCCTGATTTGATGCTAGACGAAACCAAGATTCGCCAGGTCATTATGAACTTTACCGACAACGCCATTTACTACACGCCTAAGGGCGGTGTTATTACCGTGACACTGGTGGATAAGCCCTCCAGCGTCGAGCTAACGGTGGCCGATAATGGCATCGGCGTCCCGGCCCACGAACGACACCATCTATTTACCAAGTTCTACCGAGCTGGCAATGCCCGCAAAGCCCGTCCAGACGGCACTGGCTTGGGCCTATTCATGGCAAAAAAGGTAATCATGGCTAGCGGCGGCGCCTTGATCTTCGATAGCATTGAGGGCAAGGGCAGTACTTTTGGCTTTAGCTTCCCCAAACACAAACTACTGGTCAAGTAGGTAACAGTAGACTTACTGCTTGTGCTTTAGTATCTATTATGTTTTAAAGCATTGACAAGTATTAGTGCTTGTGGTAGAATACTTTGCATAACGTGTGGACACCCATTTAAGCAGTGTGGCACACGTCTAACTGTGTAAGATAATGCAAGGAGAAATAATGGGCGAGTTTACTCAACCTCAAGAAAACGGGAATCATTTACGCGCACTGTTCGCTGTTGGTGCGGCCGCTACTATATTAGGGGTAGGCACTGCCGCCTGCGGTAGTGAACACTCTCCGGTATCCTCACAGAACACTACTACAGCTGAAGCCACTTCTAGTACCACTGAAGCTGGCGCGGAGAATAACACTGCCCTAATTGAGGCACTGACAGTAAAGACTACAACAGTTGACTGCACTGACATAGTAGAGAAATATGGCAAAGACAAGGTAGTCGACGGTAGATATGTCAAATTTGATATTGGTGCTTTGCTGCCAGTTGACCCTACAAACACTAGCATGCGCAAATGGTCGGATGCTATCAGTACTCCGTTTACTTCAGAGCAAACTGACAAAAAGGCCATGGCCACAGAGCTTGAGGCTGCAATTTGTGAAGACCCTGAACTGGGCGTTACAGTTGCACATATGTTCGCTGATTTAAAGGTTGGTGAAACCAAAATTGTCGACGTTAACCCATGGCTTAAGCCTTATGAAAACGACGATTCTAAGATCAATGATGGAGCTGCCAAATTCGTACCTTTAATGGACGTCGCAACACCAGGTAAGGCCCAAGTCAACGAAGCTGAAAAACAGAACATTGCTTACCAGAAACTTGCTGCTAAGTTAGTAACTATGCTTGGTCGTTTCCAGAATACCGGCGTTCAGACTCAAGAGACAAGTGTCAACTACTTTCTCGAGGCTGGTGGCCTTGTTGTCGCTCAACTACCTGAAGTTGGCAAGAACCCTGAACAATACGACGCGACTGCACTTACGTTCACCGCAACCCGTAAAACAGGCGGTTGTTACCTCGAGATTGGTTTTAACGTTGGCGACAAGCGGCCTGAGGTCTTCAAGAACTGTACGAACTTAACTTCTACTCCTCCAGGAAAACCGCCGATGACGGTGACTATCCCCGGTGGCCACACCGGCACAACTTCTGTAGAAACTACCATTCCAGGCGTTTCGCCCAAACATGACAATGGTTATGTCGGTCCTGGAACTGGCAGGGGTACGATCCCCAATACGTCACCGACTCCTGACCATGGTCAGAAGAATCCAGTCGGTGGCACAGTTGCTGGTACTACTCCAGAAACCGCTGCCCCTGGCACCACTATTCGCCCATCAACACCTAACACGGCGCCAGAGAACACCGTTCCACCAGCCCCTAAGGGTTAAAGGATTAATAAAGGATAACCATGAAGAAATTTACACCATTTTCCAGAATCAAGAAGTTCGTTAAAAACCACAAGATTGCTGCTGCTGCCGCAACCGCCGCCATACTTTTGGTAGCACCGCTAGGCGTAAAAGCTGCTTGGGGTCCAGGTCGTCCAGTTTACGACTACAACAAAGCTCCGTTAAATGGCTCAACTTGTGTAGCGGCAGACGATACTGCCTACAACCGTTGTGGTTCAATGACTGGCCCAGTCTTTAACAGCTTTACCAATACGCCTAGTTACGGTGATGAACGAGACTTTGTTCAGGTCAGCCCAAATGGCTCACAGAATTTTACTGATGATGTTACGGCCAAACCAGGTGACACCATTAGCGTTCGTGTTTATGTTCACAACAACGCTAACCAAAACACTAACGAAAGTGGATTAGGTATTGCCAAAAACACTAACGTTCGAGTTTACCTACCAACAGGCAGCGCCAATGGCTTCGACATTGCTGGTTACGTTTCAGCTAGCAACGCTAAACAGGCTCGTGTTTACGACACTGGCCGCGTAACCGACGCCGGCCAGAAGGTCAGCCTCAGCTACGTACCTGGCTCTGCCAAGATCTATAACGATGGACCGTGGAAGAATGGTGTAGCCTTGCCCGATGCAGTTGTTAGCGACGCTGGGACTCCAATTGGCTACAATGCCCTGAACGGTGATTTGCCTGGCTGTTTTAACTACCGAGCAGTTATTATATTGCAGGTCAAAGTTCAAGCACCAGCCCTACAATTTACTAAGCAAGTAACGACACCTGGCTCTAGTAACTGGGGCAAGTCAGTATCCGTTAAAAAGGGTGATACAACCTCATGGTTACTGAGTTACAAGAATACCGGTACTGCCGAAATTAGTGATGTTACTCTGCGCGATCAAGTACCAGCCGGCCTGAAAATTGTCCCTGGATCAATCACGTGGTACGATCAGTACCATGCTAATGGTGAGGCCGAAGCCGACACATCGCTAAATAGCGGCGGTCTTAATATTGGCAATGCCTTGCCTGGCGGCGGTGGATACATACGTTTCCGAACGGTTGTTAATGCTGACGATAACGTTTGTCAGTTGACTAACATGGGTTATGCCCGGTCAGCCGAAACGCCCGAACAGAGTGACACAGCAACGGTTAATATAACTGATTGTCAACCAACCGTACCAAACTACACCTGTAATCTAATGACCGTTAACAAGGTTAGCGATAAAACCTATAAGTTTACTGTAGCCTTCACTGCCTTGAACGGCGCCACTTTTAAGGACGCAAGCTTTGACTTCGGTGATGGCAACACCATTCTGGCCAATAAGTTGGATGGTCCAAACACCATAAGCTACAGCCACACATATGCGGCAAACGGTAGCTTCTCGACTAAAGCTACACTTCGGTTTACAGTCAACGGCCAGGACAAGACAGCTGCTGTCAATGCAGCTTGCGCGAAGCCTGTTGCTGTTACGCAGCAAAACTGTACAGTTCCGGGCAAAGAGAATCTACCAGTCGATAGCCCTGATTGCGTAAACGTGCCTCCAGTGACGCCTGCAACTCCAACTACATTGGTGAACACGGGTCCTGGTGATGTAGCCGCTATCTTTGCGGTCACAACTTTGGCTGGTGCCATGGCTTACCGCCTGTACATGGCTCGCCGCCTGTCTCGCCAGTAAGTGCCAGCGGGCTGACGCCTGTGCATAAGTGTCTAGCCAAAACAAACCGTTTATGTTAGGCTAAGCATAGATAACGAGCAATGACTGACCGCTCAATTCCATCTCCGAAAACCCCTGCCATTTGCGCAGGGGTTTTCTATTGACCTCTGTTATGGTATAATTTTGCGGTCGATTACAGCGGTAATAACGGTCCCGTCGTCTAACGGTTAGGACACCAGGTTTTCATCCTGGCAACAGGGGTTCGATTCCCCTCGGGATCACCAATCTAAATGCCCCACGTTAGTGGGGTTTTTAGATTGGTGCAGGCACGAAGTGCCTATCGAACCCTCGGTTCGATAGCAAGGAGCACGCGCAGGAGCACAGCGTAGCGTGCCCCGAGCATGTTCCGTAGCTATCCCAAAGGAGCGCTAGCGACGACGGCTTCCCCTCGGATCACCAGAGTTACGCTTATAAACCACAGGCGCGCGTGCTAGTATCTATATACATGGATAACCAGAGCAAACGGCGGTCAGTAGCCAGCTTATTTATAGAAGTTTTTTTGATCATACTGCTTGCTTTAGTTCTGGCGGTCTCCATCTCTACCAAGAGTATAGCTGTCGTAAGAGAATCGAGCACAAACATACTTTTGCTGATGCTTATAGCACTACCGTCTCTTTCAGTAGCTTATATCGTCAGAGAAGTTAATGTCAAAAGAGCTAACACCAAGGACGGTTTATCTAATCCACATAATCGCAGAAACAGTGCTTATTCATTAATTGTTGCTGGGTCGGGATTCTTTTTAATTGCGCTGGCTACATTATTGTATGGCTCACAGCCAAGCCAAGGGGCGGTTTGTAGCGGTAGTTGGAGCTATTTGGCATTAGTTCTGCCCGTGCTAGCTATCGCAGCTTTCGGCACCGCCTTTTTCCTATATTCAGCCCAAGCAAAAATCTGGCGACGGTTGATGGAGTCACTTTTGGTTTCGCTTCCATTAGCGGCAATTACATTCTTAATCTTTTTTGCGATGAGCTTTAGTAAATGTTTCGTTTTCTAGCCTAGATATTTTAGTTATTGTTTGTCCCTTTGCTTTGTAGTAACAATGTTATTACATTTTGTAGGGACCCTAAAGACATTCGGTTGTCAGCTAATATTTAAGAAGAAGTTCATTATTATCGACAACCCCAAAGTGCCTTGCTATGCTTAATCTATGGCAACTATTACTACCTACGCAACCATTGATGACGTGCAGACAATCGTTAGCCACGCGGTCCAAGATATATCGGCCGTCATTGCCGATTTAGCGCAGAATATAAATTCTGCGCTTTCGGTCATCAGAACGGACATCAAGACCCTACAGTTAGACGTAACTGAACTGAAAACCGATATGAATATCGTGAAGACAGATGTTCATGAGCTCAAACAGGACGTCA
>JBDTKG010000062.1:0-3560 GCA_039935435.1 Saccharimonadales bacterium (SeqCode)
TTTTGCTTTCATCGGCAGCCACAGCCAGCTTTATTAACGCCACCTGGGGGCCTATTTTAAACGGGAGTGTGGCACTCTCAGTTATAAATAGGCTATAATCCATCAGTGTTGGAGAGGTGACCGAGTGGTTGAAGGTACTGGTCTTGAAAACCAGCGTGCCAGAAATGGTACCGAGGGTTCGAATCCCTCCCTCTCCGCCAGAGGAAAAGCAGCCATGCCGCAAGGTGTGGCTGTTTTTCTTCCCGCAGGGAAGGGGGATTTGAACTCTCGGGTTCGGCGCAGCGAGGTAGCGCGCAGCAGTTTACTGCGAGCACAACCGAGTGGAGGAGCCGCGTAGGCGGCGATATCCCTCCCTATCGGTCAAAAAAGCCTAGTTCGTGGTGAGGTAGTTGGCGTCGAGGGGTGTGTCGGAAGATTTGAAGCCTTCCACCTTCCAGGTGGCGTCTTTTTGTAAGATTAAGGTCAGCCGCATATATTTGGTGCCGGCGCTGGTGGCGACGGAGTAAACGATAACGACGGTGTTTTTGCCGCCGCCCTTATTAATGGCCCGGCCAGTTATGGTGGTCTTGCCTTGGAGGGCTGGCGAAACCGAATCGAACAACTTACTTAATTGATCTTGGTCGGTGACACTGCGGAAGTCAGCGCTGGCTAACTGATAAGCGTCGCTGGGCTTGTCGGCCTGCAAGTCGGTCACGAACTGGTCACTAACCTTTGCCGCACTCTTGGTTGCTTGGCCAACGACTACAAAGATGGCAACAATTACAATTATCAAGGCGGCAACAATCCCTAGGACGACTTTAAGCCAGGTGGGGAAGCGCTTGTTGGCTGGCTGTGCCAACGGGTCGGGTGTGCCGGCTGGAGGAGTAGCGACGGCGCCAGGCACAACCGGAGCGGCCGGCAATACTGGGGCTGGTACTGGAGTTGTTGGCTCTGTTGCCTGAGGCTCGGTGGGGATTGGTGCTTGTGGTTCCATGATTTCCTTTGCTTGTGTTTGGCTGAGAGAAGCTCAGCGTTAATGCTCAAACTATACTAATTATGCTTGCCGATATCAACTGCCCGCCAAAGCCTTATGTGCAAAAACGGTCGCGCTAACGTCCTTATAGCCGGCCTGCCGCAGAACCCTGGCAGCGGCTTCGACACTGGCGCCTGTTGTTAATATATCATCAACGAGCAAGACTGGTTGGATTGTGGTGTTAGCCGCCAGTTGATAGGCCTGAGCTTGCTGCTGTTGCCTGACTTGGCGACTAGCTCCCACCTGGCGACTCTGTCCGAGCCGATTTAAGAGGTGATCATAGGGGCGATTGGTCTGTTGGGCGATTTGCCGGGCCAGCAGCTCGGTCTGGTCGTAGCCGCGCTGCCGAATGCGCTGATTGGCAGTTGGGAGCGGGCAGATGACAGTGTTAGGCGCCAGGTAGGGGAGTATTTCGACCATGGCTATAGCCATTATCCTGGCCACCGACTGAGCTCGGTTAAACTTAAGCGCCGCGACTAGTTGTTTGGCCAAACCTCCGTAAGCCGACACTGCCCATAAATGATCTAAGCCAGCTTGAGGGCGACATCGGTTGCAGATTAAACTAGGTGAGGTCACCTCCTGACAGCGGTAACAGACTGGCTTAATGGGCATCAGCTGCTCCTGGCGACACCAATCACACAGCAAAGGCCCCTCTTGCTGACAAATTAGGCAGTCCTGGGGCGCAATAAAACTTAAACATTTATCTATAACTGACGCCATTGGTTTATCTTAGCGAATCAATGTTAACAAGCTATTAACAGAGGCCAGTATTATCGTTGTGTTTATTGTGTTGTAAATAAGTGAGTCTAGACGTTGCACTCTAATTATAGTCTAAGTTATACTTGCTAAAAGATAAAAACTTCAAAAAGACGCAAAAAGACTATTTTAACTGCAAGTGGAGGGTAACCATGGCACGACGCAATCGTGACGACGATCTATTGATGGAAGACGAGTTGACAGCCGCTTTTTTGGGTGACGACGACTTGCCAACCAGCAGCCAACCAGCCGCCGACAACGCTGCGCCGGCTCCGGCTACTAACGACGAATGGGACGAAGAAGAAGCTGTTCCCGGACAGCTAGCTGTCGACGTCTACGAAACTAAAGACAAGTTGTATGTTAAAGCCCGCACAGCTGGCGTTAACAAAAGCGAGCTCGATGTCAGCATCGCCGACAATACTCTGAGCATCCGCGGCACTTTGTCGGCCGGTAGCGAAGAAGATGTCGAGAACTACTTTGTACAAGAATGTTACTGGGGCGAATTCTCGCGCAGCATAGCCTTGCCAGTACCTGTCAAAGAAGACGAAGTTGAGGCTCTACTAAAAGACGGCGTCCTGACTATCAGCTTTAAGAAGCTCAAGCAAGACACCATCAAAAAGATCCAAGTCCTGTAACCAGAACTTAGGTAACAAAAAACACCTCGGACGTCCGAGGTGTTTTTGATTAGCCAGAAGTGCTATTAACTACCAGCGACTTTATTAAGTACAAACTTGACTACGAACTGGGCTAGGGCAACTACTACCAAGCCAATGATGGCGTATAGAATAGTGTTTTTAGCCGAAGTCACATTACCGGCTTCGCCGCCAGATATGATGTACTTGAGGCCACCGACGATGATCATGATGACGGCAGCGATACCGACCACCAATGAAAAGGCGTTGATAACCACGGTAATAATGTGATTAATCCTGTCGTTAGCCTGGGTGTCGTTGACACTGTCACAAGATTGAGTTGTGTCGGCCTGAAAGTTAGCGCCGTTACACAAGCCCTGAGAGATGGTATCAGCTGATGCTAATGCTGGTACGAGCACGGGCATTGCAAACATAAACACCGCAACAAAGGCTAGTAATGCAAATTTTATTCTCTTAATCATAGTTTTATCTTAAACCTTTCTTTAAAGCTCTTTTGTTTATACCACAGAATCCTCGGTGACAGCAAGTAATTCGGTCCATATTATGACTTCTGTTGCTGGTTAGTCGGTGCTTTGGTTGGCGTTTCGGCCGTCTTAAGCGTAAAACGCACTATCAGCTGCGCAAACGCAACCACAATTAAACCGATGATAGCGTACAGAATAGTGTCTTTGGCGCTGCTCACCTTAGCTGGATCGCCGGTCGAGGTTATATACTTGAGCCCGCCTATAAACAGCATGATGACTGCGATAACGCCAACAACGAGGGAAATGCCGCCAATGACAACCCGCAGGGTATTGTTCAACGATTTGGAGCTGCTGGTGGCATCGCACTGGCTAGAGCCACCGGTTAAACCAACGCCTTCGCAAACAGCGTCTTTGGGGCTGGTTGCGGCTACCCGCCAGACTGCGTCGGCTGGGGCATGGGCGGCTGACGCTACCGCTGGGAGCCCGAGCGCTAACAGGCTCAGGGTGGTGATAAATATAAGTAATCTTTTCATATTCTGCCTTCTATAATCTATTAATAACAAATACGATGATGGTGCGCGCCATAACAATAACAATTAAACCAACGACGGCATATAAAATGGTATTTTTGGCCTGGCTGACCTTAGCCGGGTCGCCACTGGACATAATAAAACG
>JBDTKG010000063.1:0-8945 GCA_039935435.1 Saccharimonadales bacterium (SeqCode)
CCCGACATTGTGGCGGTGTCCGTTTACAAACGGGTATGGGATAAAACGCTCACGCACCGCTATTTTGAATATCCGTTTCCAGCCTGGTTTTACGGCTTTTTGGCGGGCGCCGATAAGATAGCTACCGGCAAGGATACCATCATCCATGAGTTGCAGGCCGAACCGTGGCTGCCACCAGGGTTTAACATGAATGACCCTAAATCTTCGGCCGAAGCCGCTAAGTCGATGAACCCAGCTAGGCTCAAAGACCGCATTCAATACGGCGAAGCCACCGGCATGAAAACTATTGATTTATGGGGCTCGGAGTATTGGTACTACCGCAAAGAAAAGCTACACGACCCAGGCCTGTGGAACGTCGCCAAAACGGCCATTCACGACGCTCAGGACGGCACTGCTTACCAATAGGCAAGCTTGGGGCTTTAGGCAGCCTGTTTACTTTTTTGGAGTTCGCCAGCCGTGATTAAAGCAAATAAAGCGGCCACTTTTAGATTATCGATGACTGAGTGGTCGCCAGAAACCTCAAACAAGCTACGGCGCGTGGACGGGATCAGAGCTGCAAACAGGTCCGGACCGGTGACCGTGCTATCCAGAGCTCGACCAACAATTTGTTGGGGCGCCTGATCTTTATAGGTTGTTGCCATATCATTTAGTTGAGCCAGCGACTGATTAGTGGCATAGCCGTTGAGCAGGGCCCATGAGCCGGACGGATCTGTGCCAAGGTAACGTGCCACCTTAGCAGCAATCCGCAGCTTAAAGGCTACTTTTGCGCCCAACTCCATCGGGTCGATGCCATGAGCAGCTAGCAAGGCCGGTGAATCACTGGCCACAATATTGTCGTATAGGTCGCTGCCCGACTTAGCCGTACTGCGCAGTTTAGCAAATCGGCTCATAGGATGACTCCGGGCTGGCTCGGTAGCGCTAACAACGTCAATTCTGCGCTGTCCAAAGCTTGGGTTAGTTATATTCTGGTAGGCAAATTCTACGGCTAAATCGGCCGCACCCGAAAAGCCTTTAATTACCAAGTCTTGCTCGTCAACTAGGTCTAAAGACTGCAAAATAGAGGCTAAACGTTCGGCTTGTGGTCGAAAGCTGCCATTTCGTACCTCGCGGCACTGGCTTGGCTCAGCATCTTTACCTTTGGTAAAACGAGTCATCTCGTCGGGTGCGTAGGTCTGGTGGGTAACCACGCAAACATCGGGGCCATATACGGCTTTTTCGACGCTACTACGCATGCTAAAGCTCGCATCGACTAACCGGGCACTGGCCGGGACGCCTTCTACGACAACAGTTTTAGCGGCAGCCAGATTGCCGTACACCCTAAATTCGTTTGCAGCACCATCGGGGGAAGTAACAGTCTGAATACGTGGAGAATCCATGCGGCCCTCCACAATATTACTAATAATCTGCGGGTATAGCTGGGCTGCCTCTTGCCTGTAAGGCTCGATGTCTAATAAAATAGTTCCTGTCATGACTCCCTTTTATAACACAGTATAACCCTTTGTGTCAAGGCTGTAGCCTGTTATACTAGTGGTTATGGTCAAAAAGAAGTCAAGCCCCAAAAAGAAGTCAGCCGCCAAAAAAGCGGCTTCTTTGGGGCGCATTCAAAACCGCCGAGCTCGTTTTGACTACGAACTAGGCGACAGCTTAGTGGTGGGCATGTCCTTAACGGGCCGCGAAACCAAAGCCCTGCGCCTAAAGCACGGCCACTTAAGGGGCGCCTACGTAAACGTACTAAGTGATGAGTTATGGCTAGTGGGCGCCACCGTTGGCAATGCACCGGGCATTATTTTGACTACCGATGAGCAGACGCGCAGCCGCAAGCTACTGGCCAAAAGGCGAGAAATCAGCCAATTAGTAGCCGCTCGCCAGCAAGGCCGCACCATAGTTCCTCTGGAGATACTGACCAATGGCCGCTACGTAAAACTGCGCATCTCCGTCGGTAAGGGCAAGCGGCAATACGACAAGCGCCAACAACTGAAAGAGCGTGACCAACAACGAGACGCCCAGCGCCTCAGTTAGAACCTTCTACTCCAGTTTGCTAGTGACCGCCTATTTCGCTATAATCCAATCTGATAATCCTGGGTAGCTCAATGGTAGAGCATCTGACTGTTAATCAGAGGGTTGCCGGTTCGAGCCCGGCCCCAGGAGCCAGTAAAAAACAATCAGGCAAAAGTCTGGTTGTTTTTTACTTTCTGCGAAGCAGTGGGCGAGAACCGTGTCTTTTGCGCCAGCAAAAGCGGTCCGTTCGTGAGTCGTGCTCGCAGAAGTGCAGAGCAACTTCGAGAACACGGCGAAACGTGCCGCCAGGCAGCCCGGCCCCAGGAGCCATGAATCGACAGGTTGAGTTTTTATGGTATAGTTACCTTATGGAACCCGAATTCGGTCATGACAACGAGGTACAGCGTAATAATCCATCTTCCATCAGGAAACTAGGGCAGTGCGGCCTAAGTATTGCCGGCTCTTACGTAGGCTTGAAAGTTACGGAAGGCATCTTGAATTATGGCTTGCCATTTGTGGTTGAGATGGGGGTTTGTACGGCTGCAGGCTTTGCCAATGTGAGCATTAGACGCGCCACTACTGGGCATCAGAGCAACTCATCTGAAGGATAATTTTGTAAAACGTATAGTAAATCGTGCTTGACGTGCATATATCTGTTTACATATTTGTTGTATAATTAATCCATGCAAGTGAATTACGCAGTTACTACTGACTTCACCAAGCGCTCCAAGCTTTGGCTGTAGCGCTTCTTTAACTTACATTAACGTCCCGCGCTACGGCCGCTGGGACGTTTTTAATTTAAAGGATACTTTACATGCAATTACTAGAAATAATGCCCGAACTGTTCGACCGCTCAGAAATACTAATTTGGAATTTTGCCGACATCGGACCGCAAGATCAACATAAAGACATCAGGCGATACATGGCCCAGCAAGAACGGCTGGGGCTTGAACCCCGTGACGCTTTTCACAGGCAAGCCTTTAACGAGTCTGTTTTTGCTCACACCGACGCCCGCTATCTAATTGGTCGCTATAGCGAAGACAGGCACGATATATTACGAGGTAGTCACATCGCCAAAGAGGGGCGCACCTACCACTTAGCCATCGATATTTTCTCCCTGGAGCAAGAGCCGGTCTTTGCGCCCTGCGACGGACAAATAGTGGTCAGCGCCTACGAGCCAGGCCTTCATAATTACGGCAATTACCTAATTATGCGCCCAGACAATGCGGCTTTACCGTATATCTTCTTTGGTCATTTGGCAGCAGACAGACAGCCTGTTGGGCGCGTTCTGGCCGGTCAGCAAATTGGCCGTTTGGGCTCGTTTGAGAATCTGGAAAACGGCGGCTGGAGCGTACACCTACATCTGCAGCTACTCACCGCACTACCGCCCAAAGGCCAGGCGCCAATTGGCTATTCAACCTTGGGCAATCTGCCCAAAAACCAACGGTTCTTCCCGGATCCACGCAGTATCTTCCCGCAGTGGCAAATACGGCGCTAGCTAGATGATTGCCAGTAATCTTGACCTTAGATAAATGTGGCGCATTTACCGGCAGCGGAGTAAACTAAATAATATTCACATTTAACAGAGGAGCGAATCATGGCAGCAGATACATCAAGTCAGGGTAATGTGTGGGTCGGTCTGGCAACTATTGTGGTCATCATTGTTGTTGTCGTTTTACTGGTCAAATTGAGCCACAAACGAACCCGTGGCAAGTACTGGATCGGCAAAGTCACAGACAAAAGAATATCCAAATCTACCGATGAAGAGGGCGAAACTACCGTCACCAACCTGCTGTTCGTGACTATGGACGGCGAAACAAAATCCAAAAAGTTTGCTGTCAACGGCGCGGTATACAATCAATTCGCAGTTGGCGACAAAATAGAGAAGAAGCTTGGCGAGCTAAACCCCTCCAAAGTAGTCTAGTTCTGGCTTAGCTCAGTTAAATCGGCAATAATCTGCTGGGCATGCGTTGCCGGGTCAACACCGATGTACTTTTTGGCGATACTGCCCTCTGGGTCAATGATAAAGGTGTTGCGCTTGGTCCCCATGTACCGCTTGCCCATAAAAGTTAACGACTTCCAGGAGTCGTAGGCCTCAATGGTAGCATGGTCGGGATCGCTCAAAAGAGTGAAGTCCAGGTGATGCTTTTCGGCAAACTGTTTATGTGACTGTACCGAATCTTTGCTGACGCCCACTACGGCGGCCAGTTTTTCGATGCCGGCCCTGGCGTCACGAAAGCTGCAGGCCTCTTTAGTGCAGCCCGGCGTGTCATCCTTTGGATAGAAGTACAAAACCAGCCATTGGCCAGCGTAGTCGCTTAGGCTGCGGTCCGCGCCGTCTTGGTCTTGGAGCTTGAAGTCGGGAGCTTTGGTCATGCTTAACAGTATATACCCTGCCTGCATAGCCTATAAGGAGTACAATAAGAGAGTTAACATAAGCGGGAGACACTATTATGGCCGATCAAGTAAATCGAGTGGTCCAAAAGGATAACACTACCGTCGACGGCGAAGGCGCTGTTGTGCGCGAAAAAACCCGAGCTACTAGCACCCAGGTAGACTCTAAAGTCACTGTAGCTAACATTATTTGGTACATCTACGGCTTGATGGCTATTCTTTTGGCATTACGGTTCGTTTTACGCCTGTTTGGGGCAAACTCGGCCAACGGCTTCGTTAGCTTCATATACGCTGTGAGCGGCGTTCTGAGTGCGCCCTTTGACAGCATATTTGGTGTTACCAAAGCGGCCAGCGGCAATGTCAGCTCGGTATTTGAACCGTCAATCCTGGTAGCAATTGCCGTCTATGGCTTGATTGCCTGGGGCCTTGCCAAGCTACTAACCCTCAACGAGCCACGCCCCACAGTCTAGGCCCTTAAGCTTGAGTTTTGGAGCTATTGACTACATAATTACCGGCATGGAACTACATGTCTGAGTTACGCCGGTGTAGTAATCGCCAACAGCAGGAAGACCGCAGCGGTAAGTAATGAAGTACGTCACACTACTACGCGGCATTAACGTAGGTGGCCACAAAAAGGTAGCCATGGCCGATCTTAAGCAATGCTTTCAGGAGTTGGGCTTTCAGGATGTTGTGACCTACATAAATTCCGGTAACGTCATTTTCGATACTGCTCAAACTGACAAAGCCGACCTAGTTAATAGATGTGAGGTCGCCATTGAAGCCAAGTTTAGCTTTAAGGTCGCCTGCTCAGTTATCACGGTTAAGGAACTAAAGCTGGCACTGCACCAGGTGCCAGAGTGGTGGGGCAAGGTTGACGACGCTTCGCACAACGCTCTGTTTGCCATCGCACCCACAACAGCCAAAGAGGCTTTGCAAGCTTTGGGACCAATAAAGACTGGGTTCGAACAGGTTTTTGTGGCCGAACCAATTATTTTTTGGTCGGCTGCTCGCCAAACCATTGGCCGTTCGCGCTACAGTAAGATTGTCGGCACCAAAGCCTACCAGAACGTCACAGTTAGAAACGCCAACACCACGCGAAAACTACTAGAGTTGTCTGCCTAGAACTAACTGGCGATTGTAATTGTTTGACCGCCCAGTTTTTTGGCGAAGAAGCTGTCGTGCGAGATGTAGATGATGGCGCCGTGGTAGTTTATGAGGGCGTTTTCTAGTTCTTCGATGCTGGGCAGGTCGAGGTGGTTGGTCGGTTCATCTAAAATTAACATTTGGGGGTCGTCGGCCAGCATGGCAATTAGCTGTAAGCGGGCTTTTTGACCGCCGCTCAGTTTTTGGACGGGCATGTCGCCGTCGGCTTGGGGATTGAATAAATAGTTACTTAATAATTGCTTGACCTTTTGAGGGTTGATGGGCCGATCTTTATCGCGCAAAATCTGTTCAACGGCGCCGTTTAAGGTTAGTTTAAGATACTTGGGGCTGATTTCTTGTTCGTATAAACCTACTCGGGTCTCTGGCTCCAGCTCTACTTCGCCGGCGAAGCACTTAGAAGGCAGCGGCGTGCCAGTTACCTGGGCCATAATGGCCTGCACTAAAGTGGTCTTGCCGGCGCCATTACGGCCATGCAGGCGCAGTCGTTCGCCCTCCCGCAGGCTAAAATCGATGCCACTAAACAGCGGTTTGTCGTCGTAGCCTAGGCTTAGTTTGCTGACTTTTACTAAGCGGCGGCCAGTAGGCACCTCGACAACGGCTGGTTTGCTGCCCGCCTTGGCAACCGCACCAGTAGTGGTGCCGGCGGTACCATGCGTCTGAATGCTAATATTCTTAGCTTTGTATTTGTCGTAAGCCACGGTTAACTTGCGGCTCATGCCAACGGCCGATTCCTGATCTATCCAGAAGGCTGGTTTTTCGGTGGCCGACAAGCGGGCCAGCTCATCCACAGCTTTTTGCTCCGAAGCCTTAAAGCGTTTAATAGTTCCCGGCGTCCGCGACCGCTCTTTGAGCCGCCTAAAACGGACAATGTCTTCTTGTAAATTGGCCATGCGACGCTGCGTTAAGTCGTATTCGTTGACCTGCGAGCCAACTTGGTTTTTGTTAATTCTTAAATAGTCGTCGTAGTTGCCGCGAAAATTGAAACTGCGGCCATCGCGGATTTCGATAATGCGGTTAACGTTGTGCAGCACGTCGCGGTCGTGAGTAATGACTAGCACGGCTTCTTGGGCAGCTTTAAGCCACTTAATAAATGACTCTTTGGCCACGTAATCCATGTGGTTGGTGGGCTCGTCAATGAAGGCCAAGTGGCCGCGGCTGCGCTGGACTTTAATAAGCTCAATCATGCGACGTTGGCCACCGCTTAAGGAACCAAGAGTACGGTGCAAAATTAGGGGGTCCAGCTGGTAGGCCTCAATGGCCTGGGCGATCTCATCTTCAATCTGGTAGTATCCCAAATGCCCGAAACGCTCCAAGGCGTTAGAGAATTCCTGAATCAGGCGGTTGTTGCTGCCCATGGTCTGGGGGTAGTTATCAATGATGTGGGCCAGGTGAGCGTATTCTGGCAAATCGCCCTGAATGTATTCCAGCACCGTTTTGTCCTCAAAGCCATGGTGCTCCTGGCGGCTGCTGATAACGCTGATGCCGTTCTTGATAACGATCTCGCCGGCGTAATCTTTATCCTCGCCCGTCATCAAATTGAGCAGGGTAGACTTGCCGGTGCCGTTGCGGCCAACTAGGCCAATTTTCTCACCGTCCTGAATATCAAACTCAAGATCTTTGTATAGGACATTACTGCCAAACGATTTTTCGGTGATGTTTATAGATAGGAGCATGAATTGTACTTGCGGTCATTATAACAGGTATAATAGGGGTAGGAAAATTGTCACTGAGGGGGAGCGATGACACAGGACGAGGCTTTGGCCATACTGGAGTCCGGCCAGTCGGCGCTGTTAACAGGGGCGGCGGGGACCGGAAAGACTTACTTACTGCGTAAGTTTATTCGTCGCGCCCGTAAGCAGGGCAAAGCTGTATCTGTTACTGCTAGCACTGGATTGGCAGCCACTCATCTGGGTGGTGCCACCATACATTCCTGGGCTGGCATCGGAGTTCACGATCATCTGCCCAAAGATCACCTCAAGAAGATCAGCAGGCAGCGGCGCGACATCATCAACAAAACCGATATCTTGGTAATAGACGAGATTAGCATGTTGCACGACTTTCGGCTGGACATCATCGATAGCGTACTGCGGTCGGTCCGGAATTCCGAGCAGCCGTTTGGTGGCTTACAGATAGTGCTGTGCGGCGACTTCTTTCAGCTACCACCAATCAACCGTCATGACAGCCGCCAGGGTAGCTTTGTGACCAGCGCCGAAGTTTGGGAAAAGGCCGACATCGCCGTCTGCTACCTAGACAAGCAATATCGCCAAGCCAATGATAACGATTACCGCGACATCCTTAACAATATTCGGGCCGGCAACCTAACCCACAACCAGCTGGACGCCCTCAAAGCCCGAGCCAACGCCGTAGACGACCCGTTTACCACCCGCACCCGGCTGCTAACCACCAATGCCGATGTTGACGCCATAAACCTGGAACGTTTAGCTCGGCTGGACGGACTGGTCCACCAGTACAATATGCAATCCACGGGCGGCAAGGCTTTTGTGACCACCCTCAAGCGATCTTGTTTGGCACCAGAACTTTTGCAACTCAAACTGGGGGCTAGCGTGATGTGTCTCAAAAATAGTCCCGACAAAAAGTACGTCAATGGCTCGCTGGGAGTAGTTGAGGGGTTTGAGACAGGCAGTGATTATCCGCGGATCCGCCTGAACACCGGCAAACTTATCACTGTTAAGCCAGAAACCTGGGAGCTGAACGACGGCGACAAGCACCGCGCTAGTTTGGTGCAGCTGCCGCTGCGTCTGGCCTGGGCAATTACAGTCCATAAAAGCCAAGGTATGACGCTAGACGCCGCCCGCATCGACCTGCGTCGAGCGTTTGTAGAGGGAATGGGCTACGTGGCGCTGTCGCGGGTCCGTGGCCTCCGGTACCTGATACTGGACGGTCTGAACGGCATGGCGCTGCGGGTTAGTCCGCTGGCCAACGCCATTGACGGCCAATTGCAACGTGAGAGCCGCAGCAGCCTAGTGCGCCACAAGAATATCATCCAAGCTTGGCGAACAGCCGAATCGGCATCAACTGCTATAATAAACAGATGAATTACGTTTACGCTTTTTTTACATCGCTGGTTAGCATGGCCGTGCTGGATGCCGTCTGGTTGGGTGCAGTTGCTCCGGCCTTTTATCGCAAACACATCGGTTTTATCATGTCGGCCAAGCCCAACTGGTACGCGGCGGTAGCTTTTTATCTGATATTTGTTGCAGGACTGGCATTTTTTGTAGTTTACCCAGGCTGGCGGAATGCCACTGATTTATTAAAAGTTGGCGGCATGGGCGCATTTTTTGGGCTGGCGACTTACGCTACTTACGATTTGACCAACCAGGCTACTCTAACTAAATGGCCGGTTATTGTGACCGTCGTAGATATGATCT
>JBDTKG010000064.1:0-2804 GCA_039935435.1 Saccharimonadales bacterium (SeqCode)
AATATCGATGCCCTGAGCGTTAGGCTTACCAATGTCGGCTGTGCATTTTTGGATTAGTTGGTACGGCAATTCTAGCTGCTGGACCAGATATTGCTGAATGGCTACCAATAATTGATGTTCTTGCAGACCAGTCTGGCCGGTGCTAAAAACTTCCATCTCCATCTTGTCGAACTGATGCATCCGAAAAATGCCTTCGGTGTCCTTGCCGTAGCTACCAGCCTCGCGCCTAAAACTAGTGGCGTAACCCAGATAACGAATCGGCAGATCGGCCTCGGCTAGGATTTCATCTTTGTACATGGTGCAAAGGCTGTGCTCGGCGCTGGCGTTGAGCCATAGTTCGTCGTCGGCCAGTTTGTAGGTGTCTTCTTCGGCGTTCAGCCGGGCCGAAGCTTGGTACACATCGGTCTTGATAAGGGCTGGCGGCAAAACGGGCGTAAAAGGCTTGGTGCTGAGGCTCAGATTGTTATCTTTGACCAGTTTGGCAATTAACTGCTCGTCACTCAGGCTATCGACCACAAATTGCATGAGGGCCAGCTGTAAACGCACCAAACCACCCTTGATATACGCAAAACGGGCGCCGGCCACTTTAACGGCGCGGTCTTTGTCGATTAGGTCCAGGCTAGCCCCCAGTTGAGCGTCGCTTTTAGGCTCAAAATCGAACTTTGGTAGTTGGCCAACCGTTTTGACTACCTCGTTGTCGTCTTCGGTTTTACCAACTGGCACCGTGGTTAAGGCCATGTTAGGCACTCTGGTTAAGAGTTCCGCGTAGCTGGCTTCTACGGTGGCCAATTGCTCATCTAGTTTAGCCAATTTTTGCTTGAGTTCTTGGCCTTTTTTTATGTCTTCGGCGGAGGGTTTTTGGCCTTTGGTGGCCGCGGCTTGCTGGTTGCGCGCTTGGCGCAGTTCATCGGCCTGCCCCAGTAAATGGCGGCGCTCGACGTCTAGCTTGAGCAGGGCCGGCACATCGACTTTGACATTTTTGTGTTGAGCGTTGAGAGCCACAGCCTCGGCATTGTCGCGAATAAACTGAATATCTAGCATGCTTTTAGTATAGCCTTTAGGCCTTAGCCTGACTAGCTTTAGCCGGTTTGGGAGCACCATTAACTTTGGTTGGTTTTGCGGCTCGTTGCTGCAGGGCCGCCAAAGTTAGTTTGGTGCGCTCTCGAGCATAGGCGCAAAATTCGCACTCCCCGCCCATAGCGGCCGTACCAACCGGCGGCATACTGTCGCTGTCCATACAAGCTTTCATTTTTTGTAGAGTCGGCTCTACCCAGCTGTCGCTGCCAGTGTAGCCAATCACCTTGGTGACAAATTCGACGCGGTCGTGAAAGCCGTCGAGGTCTTGGCGGCCGTTAGCATAAACAAAGTAGCCGGTGTCGTTAACTGCGAAGCCATTTTGGCGCAGTAGCCACTGGTAGACCTCCATTTGGCGCTTGTAGCTAATCTGCCAATCGGCATCCAAACTGACTTCTTTATTCTTGGAAGTAGCTTTGTAATCGACCACGATTAGTTGGTTGGTGTCGTTTACCCAAATATCGTCAACGGCTCCAAAAACATGCAAATTAGTTGGCTGATGGACGGTAGCCACACCGGTAAAGTTATAACGCCAGGTGTCCAAATCTTTATGCTGGTATGGCACGGCCTTAATTTGATTGTCGGTCATTAAGGGGTGAGGCAGACCCTGGGCCCGATAAACATCGAACTCTTTCTTAAAAAGTTCGTCGATAGTCTTATTAATTTGGAAAGGTGGGCCGCTGGGGCGCTTAATTTTGAGCCTTACATCTAGCCAAAAACAACGTTGGCACTGCGTAAATAGCTCGATTTTGCTACGGCTCACTTTAAATGCGGTCGTTTGACCCGGTCTGTATGGTTCGGCCCGGCGGTATTGGTATTTGTATGCTGCCATTAGTTAATTGTAGCAGCAATCGGCTGGCTAAAGTCGGGCTCGGCAGCTTCTACAACAACCCTGTCTGTAGTCTGAAGATAGATGACGATCTGTGGCAAATCGGTAACAGTTGGGTCGGTGCTTTGTCGAACGGTAAGCAGTTCGCACTCCGGCAGGCAGCAGGCCGGAACGGCACAATGACGACCCGGTAAAATACTATAGGGCTCTGGCAGTTTGTAAAATTCTGTGGCTTCGGATGGCATCAAACTATTGTAGCAATTTATGAGCCGCAGTGGCAGCCGCCGTTTCGGCACGGAGTGTAAAATGACCAAGATCAAGCCGGCCGAACTCCTGAGTTTGGAACAGTTTTTTCTCGCTATCGGACCAGCCGCCTTCGGGGCCAATCAGTACGCCAACTTCTTGGTAGTTAGGCGTTTGGCCTTTAGACTGGTCATCCTGCTCGCAGAAAAACAGTGGCAATTTGGAAGCGTACTCGGCGATGGCCGTCTGCAGCAGCAATGGCTGGCGGATGGATGGAATATCGCTGCGGCCACACTGCTCGGCGGCCTCAATGGCAATTTTTTGAGCCCGGGCCATGTTAAAACCGGTTTTTTCGGAGCGCTCGGCCAACATCGGTACAAAATGGCTAACGCCCAGCTCAGTTCCCTTTTGCACTACCCAATCGTTTTTATCTTTTTTGAGTAAGCCCCAAAAAAGATATACTTGGCGCTGCGGCAATTTGCGCACAAAATCGGTAATCAATTCCAAATGTGCGGCACCCGGTTCGAACTTGGTGATAGCGTACAGGCGTTCGTGCTGCCGACCATCAAACAAAATAACTTGTTGGCCAGGCTGAAAACGGAAGACTTTGCGCCACTGGTGCAAAATTGGTTCATCCTTGAACCAGATGTAGTGATCT
>JBDTKG010000065.1:0-3033 GCA_039935435.1 Saccharimonadales bacterium (SeqCode)
AAAACTGGGCAGGGCGTCGAGGCTGTGCTAGAAAAGGTTGTGGAGGCAGTGCCGTCGCCAACTGGACAGAACTCTGTGGCCACCCGGGCCTTGATTTTTGACAGCTATTACGATGATTACCGGGGCGTTATTTTGTATGTTCGGGCTGTCGATGGGGCGATACCAAAAGCAGCCGAAATAACCATGATGGCTACAGGCGCCGAAGGCATAGCTTTGGAAGTGGGCACTCTGAAGCCCCAGATGTTGCCTATGCCAACACTGCAAACCGGCGAGATCGGCTACATCGTGACCAACCTAAAAAGTACCCGTCAGGCGCGGGTGGGCGACACCGTTACGCTGACGGCTCAACCAGCTACTCAAGCATTGCCCGGGTACAAAGACGTTAAACCTTTCGTCTACGCCGGTTTCTTTCCAGAGAGCAATGATTATTTTCAGGAGCTAAAGGATGCTATCGAAAAACTGTCGCTTAGCGACTCGGCCCTGCAGTTTGCCCCCGAAAATTCACCGGTTCTGGGCTTTGGCGTCCGAGTGGGCTTTTTGGGATTGCTACATATGGACATTGTCCGGGAGCGGCTAGAGCGTGAGTATAACCTTAGCCTAATTATTACTAATCCCAGCACCGACTACCACGTGACATTATTAGGTGGTGATGAGCTAGACATTCAGTCGGCCAGTGACTTGCCCGACCCAGCTCAAATTGCGGCTATCGCTGAGCCGTGGATTAAGGGCGAAATTGTGGTGCCTAAGCAGTATGTAGGCGCCGTTATCCAACTGATATCGTCCAAGCGGGGCATTCAAAAGGGCCTCAGCTACGTTGATGCCCAGCTAGCATTGATGACTTTTGAAGCGCCACTGGCTAACCTGCTGACAGACTTTTATGACCAACTGAAGAGCGTCACCAGTGGTTACGGCTCATTTAACTACGAGCTAGATGACTACCGCATCGAAGATTTAGTCCGCGTCGATTTTTATGTGGCCGGTGAGATGGTGGGGGCGTTGAGTGTTATGGCCCACCGCAGCGAGTCCCAAGGCCTAGGCCGCGAGATTGTCGATAAGCTGAAAGACGTCATACCACGCCAAAACTTTAAAGTGGCCCTGCAGGCGGCCATCGGCGGTAAGTTTATCGCTCGGGCCGACCTGAGCGCTTTTCGTAAAGATGTTACCACTGGTTTGTACGGCGGCGATGTATCACGTAAAAAGAAAGTATTGGCAAAACAGAAAAAGGGTAAAGCCCGTATGAAACGGTTTGGCAAAGTCGATATCCCAGCCGAAGCCTTCACGGTACTTCTCAAGCGTGACTAGTTGATCATCGGTGGCAGCAAGTTGTCGTTATGAAGCACATAAATTATTATGTTGACATAGCTATAAGCATAAGCGACTTGCGAATTTGATGCCGTATAGCCGATATTGGCAGTGCTATAACTAAAGCCAGTCCCAGTGGTTTGTGCACCCACGCCGATATTGGCGTTGATGTAGGCGTAGCCATTACCTGAGTTTGCCATAACTTATTAACTCCAGCTGTTAGGCGTAGCCACTAATCTGAGTGCCCACGGTCCAAGCTGGGCAGAACTAGACACACTATTTCTAAGGTACAAGGTGCCGCTGCTGGCGCCGGGGGCTAAGGTGCCGATATTTATGGCATTGGCAAAGGCTGTATTGTCGGTGGACAGCTGGTATTGGCCAATCATTGTGGGGCTGGCATCGGGGTTGGTGTCTAGGGTGATGGTGATGTTGTTAGCAGTCTGTGTAGTGCTGTTGTTGACCACTTTAAATTGTTTGGTTGCTATATTGCGCTGCGGTATATCACCATAGTCTAATTGAGCTGCTATATCGTTATTGCTAAGGTCAACAATTCGTAAGCGGTCTGGGCTCTCCGACGTCGGAATACTGCCATACAGATGGAGTCCATAGCTAACGTCAGTCATGGCAAATCGTAGAGCGGTTATGTTGGTCCAGTTTACTACCTGTATACCAGAACGATAAGCTGGCGCCAAAGGGGACATATAGCCGTCATGATAAACATATGGATTGATCAGCGAAGTCCAGGTACCGTTTTGGCCGGTAGTTGTATCGGTGGAAGAGGCAATCACAAAGCCGCCAGTTGGCGCCGGGCTGGATCCTGAAATTGACGTAAAATAGCCAGAGATTGTGCGGGCTTCCGGAAAAAGAAACGTCAAGTAATTATAGGGCTGACCGTAGGTAAAATTTCTTGTATCTAGAACAATATTGGCTGTAAGGTTTTGGTGCAAGTTTATATTCTTTAGTGCGGCGCTGCTAAGGGTGGTGATCAGCCCACCAGACATGCTGTAGACAATTGCTACGGTGCCATCGGCATCGTAGGCAAACCTGGAGCCGGGTACGTCGGGGTATGTTCCTGCCATCTAGTTTATTCCTCCCATTATAGTGTTTGTAGCCTTAATTGCGCTGTTACGCCAGTTGCTGCATTGTTGCCACCACCATCCACGCCAGCAGACATAATACAAAAACGGAAATACGTACCAGTATAAATAATAGTTGTGTTTAATGTTCCGGCAGTTCCAGTATAGCTACCGGCGGCAATTGTCGGAAGAGTTGAAAAGATTGATGTAAAACCACTGGCTGGGCTGCTGGTTATTTGGATATCGAAACTGGCTGTGGTGGCGGGCGGCTGCTTGGCATTAACGTCAAACCCCAGAACCGTTGAGTTGGCGTCTAGCCTATAGACCGGGCCCTGGCCGTCACCAATACTGACAGCGCCATTGATATACCAGCCAAAAGTTCTGGGCATAGCTTGCCAGACGGCAGTATTACTATTAAGTGCCCAGAGTACTTGGCCACCGACTGGTGCAGTTGCAGCTGAAGTATCCACTGTAGTTGTCAAATTTTTTAGGCCACCGGCAGCGCTAACGGTCGGTGCTGCCGCAGTGCCGCCCAGATCTCCAGCCAATTGAACAACGCCCTTACTAGTGGTAGTAGCATCTGGCGCCGAACCTGATGCCAACTGATTGTTGATGTAAGTTTTGGTTGCTTTTTGGCTTGCCAGCTTGGTGTCGC
>JBDTKG010000066.1:0-10480 GCA_039935435.1 Saccharimonadales bacterium (SeqCode)
GGGCCAAACTCACGACGATGCCATCGGTGAAGCCTTCGACAAGGTGGCTAAAATACTAGGGCTTCCCTACCCTGGTGGGCCAAGTGTTGAAAAAGCGGCGGTCGGCGGCAACAGCCATGCCTTCCAATTCCCTAAAGCAAAATTACCAGGCAAATATGACTTTAGCTTTTCGGGACCTAAGACGGCCGTGCTGCGGGCGGCCCAGACAGCCGTCGGCAAAGATCATACCTTTCCTTCGTTTGGTTTAGCGGAGCTGCTAACAGATAAGCAGAAGGCCGATATAGCGGCTAGTTTTCAGCGTATTGCCATAGAAACCGTTGTAGATAAGACATTGCTTGCCTACCAAGAATTTTCTCCAGCTAACGTGGTTATAGCTGGAGGGGTAGCTGCCAGCTCCGAATTAAGGCGGCAGCTGGCCAATCGACTGCCCTGCCCTATCGAATACGCCGACCGAAAACTGTGTACAGACAATGGCGCCATGATTGCCACTTTGGGATATTATCTGGCGGTTGCCAACAGATCAGTCGCCAACCCTCTGGCCCTCGATATTCAGCCTAATTTGACGATGTAATCTTTACGGCATTAGGCTTGTGGTAAAGCCGGCTTGTGCTATGCTAAGTTTGAAAACAAACAAGCCAAACGAACGCAGCAGGCCTGCCCGTTCAAAAAAGGTTTTGTCGACAGTCTAAAAGAGGGTTCATCAGCGCAGTTGAGCTTTGTTTTGGAGTATCTACCTAGCTCTGGCTCACATTTCACGTGAAGAAAATGCTTCTCATCAGCCGCTCATTAACAGATGTGGTATGCTGTTAGTGAAGCAATCAAATGGAGTCCATAATTGAAGCTATCTAAGACTTACGAGCCAGCTCACTACGAAGCCAACATTTACGCCCTTTGGGAGAAGGCGGAGGCTTTTGTGCCTAAACATCGCGGCTCAAAAAAAAGCTTCAGCATCGTAGTACCACCCCCCAACGCTAACGGAAACCTGCACATCGGACATGGTTTAACCTTGGCTATAGAAGACATTCTGGTGCGTTACCACCGGATGAAAGGCGAGGCTGCTTTACTGCTACCAGGGGCCGATCACGCTGGTTTTGAAACATGGGTTGTTTATGAGAAGCAGCTAGCTAAAGAAGGCAAGAGCCGATTCGACTTTTCACGTGAAGAACTATACGATCAGATTTATCAATTTGTAGATCAGAATAAAACCAATTATCAGACACAGTTTAGACAGCTGGGAGCAGGCGTAGATTGGAGTCGCTACAGTTACACCCTAGACGATAAAGTGGTCAACCAGGCATATAACACCTTTAAAAAGATGTTCGACGAGGGGCTAGTATATAGAGCCGAGAAGTTAGTCAACTTTTGCACCTTCCACGGAACGGGCTTTGCCGATATAGAGGTCGTTCACAAAGAGGAAGAAGGCCACTTGTGGCACATTAGTTATCCGTTAACAGATGGCAGTGGGGAAGTCGTAGTCGCAACAACTAGGCCAGAAACAATGCTGGGCGATACGGCGGTGGCCGTACATCCTGATGACCCCAGGTACAAAAGTCTGATTGGCAAAACGATTAGTTTGCCTCTGGCAAACCGACTGATTCCGATTCTAGCCGACGAGATGGTTGATCGCAGTTTTGGCAGTGGGGCGGTTAAGATAACGCCAGCTCACGACTTCAATGACTACGAGGTAGCAAAGCGACACGATTTACCGTTTATATCGATAATCGATAACGAAGGCAAGATGACTAACGTCGATCAACAATACCGTGGACTTACAGTGGTAGAAGCCCGAAAAAAGATAATCGACGATCTAGAGTCGCAAGGACTAATCAAGAGCGTCGAAAGCCTAGGCCACAGCGTCGGGCACTGCTACAAGTGCGACACCGTTATCGAACCATTACTACGCGAACAGTGGTTTATAGACATGCAACCGCTAGTTGGGCCGGCAATCAAGGCCCTCAAGGCAAAGAAGATTCAGTTCAAGCCAGATAGCAAGCGCAAGCAGCTCATTAGCTACCTGGAGGGCCTCAGAGACTGGAATATTAGCCGGCAGATTGCCTGGGGTATACCAATTCCAGCCTTTCAGAATGTTGACAACCCCGACGACTGGATCTTCGACGAAAGGGTAACACAAGAAAGCTTACAGATTGGCGGCAAAACCTACCGCCGCGATCCGGATGTATTTGACACCTGGTTCAGTAGTAGCTCTTGGCCCTACGTCACGCTGGATTACCCCGGCGGAAGAGATTTTAAACAATTCTACCCCTTGAGTATTATGGAAACCGGGGCCGACATCTTATTCCCGTGGGTGAGCCGAATGTTAATGTTCGGACTATACGTAACCGGCCAAGTGCCCTTTAAAGAAGTCTATTTACACGGCTTAGTACTGGACCACGAAGGTCAGAAAATGAGCAAAAGCAAGGGCAACGTGGTGGACCCCATTGGCAAGGTCAAACAGTTTGGCTCGGACGCCTTTAGGATGGGGGTTATTGCCGGGCAGACAGCCGGTAACAACCAACCTTACGACGAGTCTAAACTAATCGGCGCCCGAAACTTCTGCAATAAGCTCTGGAATATTGCCCGTTTTATCGAAGATAAGATAGGTGATGAGGCCCATCTGCGCCACCAGCCCCAGCCGGACAGCTTGGCCGATCACTGGATATTGCATAAATTACAACAGTCTACAGATGCCGTAGGGGAACTTTTGGATCAAAGTCGGATGGCCGAAGCTTACGATGCCGTATACCACCTGGTCTGGGACGATCTGGCCGACTGGTATGTTGAGGCCTCCAAAGGCCATACTAACCTTAGTATTTTGGCCTATAGCCTAGAGGTCATACTTAAATTGGCTCATCCCTTTGCGCCCTTTTTAACCGAGACTATTTGGCAAACTCTGGCTTGGGAGAATGATTCCATATTGGCCGTCAGTAGCTGGCCTCAGCCCGAGGAATACAATCAGGCGCAAGCTACAGCCTTTGCCGACATCCAGACTATGGTGAGCGAAGCGCGGGCCATAAGCCAGAGTCTGAGCCTCAGTAAGCCAGTGCTCCAGCATGCTAGCCAACAGTTCGTCGAGCAACAAGCCGATTTAATCATGCAGCTTGCCAAATTAGGAGGCGTTGAGGTGGCCGCAGACGGCCCTGGAGAGGACGGCGTCAGCTTAGTGCAGTCCAAGTACAAAGCCTGGCTAAAGATCGATTCTGGAGCCTTAAAAGCCTTTGAGTCCAAGCTAGCCCAACAACAAGTCGCCCAACAGATGGTCATTAAGCAACTGGAAGGCCGTTTAAGCAATAAGGCCTACGTCAAAAATGCTCCCGAAGCCGTTGTTAAGCAGACTCAGCAGCAGTTGGCGCAAGCTAAAGACCTGCTAGCCAGCCTAGTGGCCGAACAGAAACGTTTTAGCCGCTAAGCTAAAAGGCTAATGTCTCTTTGATGTGGGCTACGCTTTGAGCTGGACGATAATCGTCAAACCATAGCACATGCCAGCCCCGTTTTTCGGCAGCCATTAAGTTGGCACGGCTATCATCGACCAGTAGGATTTGGCTGGGTTCAACTGCTGCCTGGCTCTCGGCTAGCTGGTAAATCTTAGCTTCGGGCTTGATAGCCTTAACCTGGGACGAATCAACAATGGCCTGGAAGGGCAGGGTGGGGATCTTGCCGGCTTGTTGCATGGCCGCGATAAAGCCCGGCATGATGTTGCTGAGCAGGCCGACCTGATAATTTTGAGCCGCCCACGGTAGTAGCTGCTGCATTTCCTTGATGGGCTCCACAGCTTCGATGTAATCGGCTTGCCAATCGAATGCTTCCAGTCCGAGCCGCTGGGACATTGCCTGATTAAAATCGGTCACCGACATCTCGCCGCGGCAAGCCGCATCGTTATAATGCCAAAAAGCCGACTCAATTTTATCGATAGGCAGGCCAGTTTGGTGGGCTAGTTTAGTAAAAGCTTGGTTAAAAAAGCGGACGATGCAACCGTTGATATCGAAGTAAATAAATTTAATGCCGCTTTTTGAGGTGTGCTTAGCGGCTGTAGCTGGCCCCTGGTGACCAATCAGCTCGTCCAGCGATAGGCCCAGGCAATCGGCAATGCTTTGAATGGTAAAAATGGACGGCGACTTGATGGCGCCGCGCTCAATCTTGGCCAATGTCGAATAAGCCAGATTAGCTTTTTGGCACAAATCTTGCTGCGTTAATCCGGCCTTTTGGCGAGCAGCCTGCAAGCGTATGCCAAGACCTTTCTCCAGACCCTTTTCGTCCACCCCATTCGTCATAGCCTTATAATACCAGCCCTGAGGCTAGTTTGACGAACAAATAGTCTTAAAAGGCTAGAGTGAAGTAGTTTAGCCTTAGGCGGGGATTAGGCCAACCAGATACCAAGCTGCCAAAAAGATCAGCACAGCACTAATGATGCTGCCAGTTGCGGCGCTCCGAGTGTTACCGCCGGTGCTACGAATCAATTTGCTATAAATCCAGGTGCCAGCGCCCAGAGCCAACAGCAAGGCAATAAAAATACTAGACATGGTCGTTCTCCACAGTTAGATTGTCTTCGGGAAGTCGCAATTTGGCCGCCAACGCCGCCAACTTGGCCCGATCCACCGGCTGCGATTCATCCGGCTTTTGGTTAAACTGCTCGTTGGTGTCGAAAGCCAGAATGTGAACGTGAGCATGAGGAACATCCAGCCCCTCCACCTTCAAGCCAACGCGCTTGGTTCCCAGCACCGTCTTCATGTGACTGGCCATCATTTTAACAGTGGCCATTAAAGCTCGATAATCGGCCTGTGGCAGATCGAAGAACTGGTCAACTTGTCGCTTTGGAACGGCCAGGACATGTCCCAGCGCCACCGGATGAAGAGGCACAAAAACAATCGTCTGGTCGTCTTCGTACAGCTTGTGGCAGGGAATTTGGCCCTTAATAATCTTGGTGAAAACACTGTCTTCCATGGTATTCACTATAGCACCTACTCGGTTGTGAAAAATCTCAAAAAATTGGCGGAAGGGGAGGGATATCGCCGCCTTCGCGGCTCCTCCACTCGGTTGTGCTCGCAGTAAACTGCTGCGCGCTACCTCGCTCCGCCGAACCCCTTTTGCTACGCAAAAGACGGCTTCTCATCCTCCCCGCAATCTGACAAGACCACACCGATGGTGTGATCCTTTCAAATTGGCGGAAGGGGAGGGATTCGAACCCTCGGAACCGTTGCCGGCTCACTTGTTTTCGAGACAAGCCAGTTCAACCACTCCTGCACCCTTCCGCAAAATGCGCTCGGACCTCGCTTATTCTAGCAGATGCGGCTGGAACGTAACAGGGAAGTATGTTAAGATTACCCCTGTCGTTTGTGTGCCCGTAGCTCAGCTGGATAGAGCGTTGGCTTGCGGAGCCAAAGGTCGTAGGTTCGAATCCTATCGGGCACACCAAAGAAAGAGTCCAAGCTTGTCTTGGGCTTTTTCTTTGGTCAGCTCGCGTCAGCGTGTGCGAACCGTAAGGTTCGTTTGTGAGGAGCTATCACCGAAGCAGCCAAGGCTGCTTGGAGAAAGCGACGATGCGGTGCTAGTTATGCGGTTAGAACTTCTCCCTAAGTTTGAGTGCAGTTTTCCTGAACCCTCTTCGCATAGCACGAGCACTTTCTAGCATTTCGGCTCGGATCTCCTCGGGTGAATCTTCCCAGTTATCGTCTAACGGTTCGTTGAGATTACTTAAATATTGTTCGAAGTCTACTTTTGGGTATTTGTTTTTACGTGTCGTGTTGTAGTATGACATATAAATCCCTTCTTATGGTGCTTTGTTCAACCCCTCCTCCAACTTAATTCTCCTTATTTTCTAATGCTCTATGTTAGCCGTGAGTTCTATCCATAAGCATAAATCTTAAATTTCTATATGTATGTGTGCAAGCGCACGGGTATATTTTGGTTAGACGTATATACTAGGCTTATGAAGACTAATAATCACATTGGAGTTCCTCCCCAAAAAGATAAGAGCATCTCGTCATATTTTAGTGACGGCACCGTTATGACGTTTACCAGCGGCGACACAATTATTGGCGGGACGGATGAGCCCAACGGTGTTTTTCTTATTAAGGAAGGCTTCGTTAAAGCGTGTTCTACATCGCGGGATGGTCACGCCAACTTGTTACTTATTCACCAAGCTGGTGAATTTATGCCACTACCGTGGGCTTTAGATGGCTACCATGTTACAGGCCTCTCGTACGAAGCAATATCTGACGTGACGGTGATTAGATCATCTAAAGATAAGCTTCGCATCGCGATGGGGAATAATATGTGGCTCACTCAAGAGATTTTGAACCAAGCAGTAAACATTATTGCAATTTACACCCAAAGAATTCAAGTACTGGAGTTTAGGACAGCCCGAGGCAGGGTCATAGCTGAGTTACTTTCTTTTGCTAAGAGGTTCGGCAAGCATCATGGTTCGGCAGTTCTAATAGATGCTCCTATAACTCATCAAGACATAGCTGATTCAATTAATATGATCCGGGAAACAGCCAGTCGAGCCATAGAACTACTGATTGAAGAGGGATTAATAAGCCAGGAGGATCATCTATTCTCGATTCCTGATCTTGATAGTTTAGAAGAAGCGCTAGAATAGTAGCCGATGAACTGTTAATTTGCCGAGGCAGATGCACTCACGCATTACTACTGCCCAAACGAACGTATCCTGGCGTTGGCGCGACTTAGTCGCGCATAGGAGCAACAATAGGGTACTGTAGGGCTTTTTGGAGCACTGTTAGCCCGATTTTGCGGGAAGTTTCGTTAAGCTCAACAAACTTATCTGGGTCATACTCGGGCCTAGAGACCCATCTTTTGATTACCCTACCGTAGCTGTCCACGTTTATTGTCCAGACGTAGTCCTCATTAAACTCACGCCTGTAGATGTGCTCAACGCCTGCTTTGGTGATATACGTTTGTTGGACAACCGTGCCGGCATTACGGATGCGAGGCGACAGCGGAGCATACCAAAGTTCAGATTGAATTCTTCCAATCAGGCCGCGACCGGAACTGCTAGCGTTTGCTTGTAGAATGAAGCCCTTATACTCTTGTGTATGTTCAACGGAGTATTTGTTACTTAGCACATTCTTTTCACCAAGCTGACCGCCCTGTCTGCTACTTTTTACGCCCCGAGCTGCAGCGTCAAGAAGTCGTTCATAAGGCTCGTTCATGGCCGTTAGGGTTATGTCCGTGATATTCCCGTTGAAAAGATGACCCTTTACTTTCGGTCGAATCAGCTCGCCAATGGAAACACGGCCTGCCCATAATGTCTGGTCAATAAAGGGGTTAATAGCGGATGCCATAACATTCTCAAAGTCCACTAGATCCTTAAGACTAGCGAGCGTAATAACATCGCCTGGCATTATAATTGATTCTAGCTGGAGAGGTAAGGGAACTTCGCTCATAGTATTACTATACCACAAATCTGCTAAGTTTCAACTTATGGTAGATGCCTATACCAGACATGAAGTCGCATCTGGAAGTGCTTGCGGCACAGGTGGTCGAGCCCGATAGGAACCCACCGGCTCCTCACTAGCAGATGTCTCTATTCGATAATCTGTTCCGCAGTCGGAAGCACTAAAAGAGAAGGGAGCGTTAGAGCGCCGGTTACCTCAATTGTCATGACTTCTTGACCAGGTCCCTGAACGACTCGAGCAGCCTTAAAGTCTTGCAGGCGACGACCTATATTCGTTATCCGGCCTTCATTGTAGGACCTCTTTGGTACAGTATCCCAAAATTCCGGTGCTTCACCTTGGTTCAGATCTGTCATGACGATTTCTCCATTTATTTTTTGATTACACCTTTGTAATACGCTTATGTTCTACTGTTGTCAAATAGTCCACTGGGCTGCGCTATAATGGAACTATGATTCAAATTAAAAGAGCTTACCAAGAGGCGGCCAGCAGCGATGGCTACCGCGTGCTGGTGGACCGCTTATGGCCCAGAGGCGTCAGCAAGGACGATGCCAAACTAGATGTTTGGCTCAAGGAGGTTGGGCCGTCTACTGAGCTGCGTCAATGGTTCGGCCATAAGCCGGAGCGTTTTAAAGACTTTGCCCAGCGATACAAGGCTGAACTCAAGACAAACCCGGCCTTTGAGGAGCTTGATAAGCTCTGCCAGCAGCATAAAACCGTTACTTTGGTGTATAGCGCCAAAGATGAAGCTCACAACCAGGCCGTTGTGCTGCAATCAATTCTTAAAGCTTAGTTAGTTGGCCAGTTTTGGCCGAGAACGATCACGAAGTCGGCCGTATAGCCATTAGCCTCGGCCGATTGGCCACTGCCGGCTGATGTTACCACCGGTGTACCGGTTGGTGCCAGTTTTTTGAGGGCTTGCAGCGAGTTAGGCATTTTGCCGTGCGACAGGTCAATAATCATAGAATGCGAGTAGGTGTGGCCGGCAGTGCCTATGCCGAGCACATTGTAGCCCTGAGACTGTAGCTTCTGCTCGGTGGTATGCGCCAAACCGGTGGTGTCGCCGCCGTTGAGGACCACGGCCGTCGAGCCTTCCTTAACAACCGGATTATTCGAGGTTAGCTGCTGGTAGTACTGCTCAATCCGGTTAAAAGAGTCTAGGCCAGCCACCGGTATTAAGGCTGCCTGTCCATCGGCCGCCGTATAGTTAGTTAAGAGCTCGGTGTCGCCATCGTTAGCAATGGTCAGTGACTTAATATGGGCCAGGTCGATGTCTTTAGTCAGTTGGTTGAGCCTCAGGACGTTGGCAAAGCTTAAGTCGGTTTTAACATTCTTGCCGATGGCCGCAAACAATTTATTAACTTTTATAGGGTTGGCTACCACGCCGGCCGTTTTGGACTTAACGCCTAGCGCCACTAGCATTTGACGCTGGTGCTCGGTACGGTCGAAGTCACTCTGAGGGAAGCCGTAAGAATAATATGAATCACCGCGGGCGCGGGCCAGGTTAAGGGCTTGCTGGCCATTAAGGCTATTGTTGCCGTTGGGCATTTTAAGAGGGCCGCCGTCGCTAATCTCGATATTGGGGTCGAACAGACCACGCGGATCTGGGCTTTGAATATTGACAGCAATGCCACCCACGGCGTTAACGGCATCCTTGAAAGCTGTGTAGTTAATTAAGGCGTAATACTGGATAGGTATGCCCATGTTGGTACTGATTATTTGCTCCAATTGACCCATGCCACCGCTGGGGTAACCAGCCTGGCTAAAATCGGAAACCGTGTTGGCGGCATTGATCTTTTGATGACCCATGCTCGGTATGGGTACCCAAGTATCGCGTGGGATACTGAGCATCATGGCCGTGTGGTTATTGGTATCTAGGCTCAAAATCATAATCGAGTCGGTCAACTGGGCGCCATCATGTCCTGGATCGTCAGCCGAGTTGCCGGCTAATAGAATATTAACGCGGCCTTGGTCTTCGCCTTTTAATTTTTCGGTGCTTACCAGGGCTTTAGCGTCGCTGAATAAATTGCCGTGGAAGGCGTGGCTCAGGTTAGCAAACAAACGCAGGCCAAACAGGCCGCCCACTAACACCAAAACGGCCATGACCATAGCCGCCCGCTTAAGGAGCTTCTTTTTTGACTTAGGTTTGGTTGCTTTATCGGTGGTCGGCTGACCTTTATGAGTGGGCAGGGCAGTTGGCCGCTGCGTTCTTTGGACGGCTGGAACAACACTAGCTCGGCCGTCAGGTCGCTGCAAACTAACGCGGCTGATTGACTTGGAGCTTAGCTTTCGGGTAGGTATAAAACCGTCGATACTGGTAATGCGGCGAGGTGGTTTACGATCCATAGGCTCTCCTATTATATAGAGTCCGCCGGCTGACGCCAAAACTAAAAAAGAAGTTAAAAACGGATGCGGCGCATGAACTGATCGACGATGTCTTTTTGGCCTTCTACGAATGGCAAATAGTCGGATAAAACGGCGCTAATTTTGTCTTCGTCCTTAGGGTCGTAATACATGCTAATAGGGGGCATGAAGCGCTTTAGAGGCAAAAGAGTAATCGAGTTGATGGCTCCCTCGTCCACTACCGAAAACGATTTAAAATTGTCGTACGGATAGCTCCGGTCGCCAATATGAATACCAAAGCCGTCCAATTGATAGGACAAAGTGCGTGGTTGGCGAGAGGCCAGTAGTAGCAAAACCACCAGAACAACCCCGACCATGCCGGTCGACACCGGATCACGGGTCAACAGATAGATAACGGCCGCCAAAACGACTGCCGCCGCCACTAAAAGCATGTACCAGCCGGCATTTTTTTGATGAGCAATAAACTCCGAGGCCGTCCAGCTAACCGCCTGATCGTTATCGCCAGCCCGCGGGGCGGTAGGCATCTGGATTGGCGGTAGGCTAGGGGAATCTTGCGGTTGCATAAGCGTATTGTACACTGCTGGGGGCTATAAATACTAGCCGCCGTCTGCTATAATCCCCCCTGTTCAGCCTATGTTTGTGGCCCATTTGATGGCCCGCCTGGAGAGGTACCCAAGTGGCTGAAGGGGACGGTTTGCTAAATCGTT
>JBDTKG010000067.1:0-6431 GCA_039935435.1 Saccharimonadales bacterium (SeqCode)
ATAGATATAACGGCCAATATAGGTGCAATCATGTAGCTATTCTAACTTGTCATTACTAAAACTTATAACTTGGTCGGGGTAGGCGGACTTGAACCGCCGACCTCAGCGTCCCGAACGCTGCGCGCTAGCCAACTGCGCCACACCCCGATGTGCTAATTTATTGTATCAGAGATAGCTTCGCACAGTGAGAGAAGCTGCCGAGTCGTAGAACCGAAGCCAGCGCCAGCAGATAAAAGAAAAAGAGATACCGTGGTGGTATCTCTTTTTCTTTGGTCGGGGTGAGAGGACTCGAACCTCCGACCTCCGCGTCCCAAACGCGGCGCGCTAGCCAACTGCGCCACACCCCGAAGTGTTTTGCCTACAAGAGGTGATTATAACTAAACCGGAGCCAAATTACTAGGTTATGTCTGGCATATTGCCTGCAAATATGACATAATTATGGTTAGCATGAAGTACATTTCGATTTTCTTCACCATTTTGCTGATCTGGATTGCCGTCATCTTGATGGCTTTTACACGCAGCGACAGCACAAGTGTCTTTGAACTGTTTCTGGCCGCTATTGGCTCTACCGTGATTCTGTTCTTGATTGGCTTTACCCGAAAGTAGCCTCATGAAACAGTCTGTTGCGGCCATCAAAAGGTATCGAACCAAGCGTTTAGCGGCTCTGGCCACTCGTTGTTTCTATCTTCATAAGCGAGGCAAGGATCAGCAGATGATCACGATGCTGTGTGATGAGTTTGTGGCTCTGGGAGGCGTTTACATAAAATTTCTGCAAGGTGTTTTGCTACAAAGTAAGTCCCTGCGCAAATGGCAAAATGCCGATCGTCTCAAAATCTTCGAAAACCTGGACAGTGAGCCATTAGACGTTGTCGAGTTGCTACGCCACGAACTAACCCCCGAGCAATTAGCCAAGATTAGTCTTATTCAGCCTCAGGCTTTTGCAGCTGGCAGCTTTGGGCAGGTCTACTATGGCCAAATGGCCGATGGCCAGGCCATTATTATTAAAGTTCTTCGGCCTATGGTCCGAGAATTGCTTAAATACGATCTGCGATTATTGTCGGCTTTTAGTCGGAGTTTTTTTACAAAGCTACACCGCAACGTCAATCTGAAAGTTGATGAAGCGCTCCGCGAATTCCGAGCCACTACTCTGCGTGAAACCGACTACAAACACGAAGCCAACTTTGCCGACGAACTGTACCAAGCCTATAAAGATAACCCCAAATTTATAATTCCCAAAACATATCTGGATCTTTGCACCGACAATATCATCGTTCAAGATTACGTCCCTGGTGTTTCGGTGGCACAATTAGTAAAGTTGACCGAGCAGGGCGTTGACCCAACCACTTACATCTACGAGATGCTGGGCTCCGACCTCGACACTCAACTGCAAACCTTGGGCTACGAGTCGCTGCTAGGTATTTTTCATTTAGACCGCATTCAGGGCGACCCGCACCCTGGCAATGTTCGGCTTCTTAGCGAAAACCGTGTGGGGCTAATTGACTTTGGGATCAGCGCTCAAGCCCCTCACGAAAAAGCGGCCTTATACGGAATGCTGGAAGCCTACGATAAATTGTTCAAAGGTTCACAGACGGCCGTTAGTTTATTCGAGCAAGGTTTACGCTTCTTTGTTAGCGATTTATACCGGGCTCTCAAAAAGCTGGCTTCTATTTACGGCAAAGGTGACAAAGATTACTTAAGCGAGGTTAGCGGTGTGGCCGCTAAAGCTTTTACGGAGGTCACCGGCAGCGATCTTGTGGCCGCCAACTTTAGCGAAGGCCATAACGTTTTGGGGATTATTAACAGCGTCTTTAATAAGAACAACCGTTTCGGACTGGTTATTAAACTGGAGGCCAGCGACATTTTGCGGGCCATTCAGACCTACAGTTCGTTAGTAACCAGCTTGGGGCGCTACCAACAAGTTGTGCCGCAAATGATGGACCGCGTTGTTCAGGATGTGCAGCGCCTTTACCCAGAGTCTATTAACGATGGCAGCGATCAAATTGCTATATCTGACGCCATTGATATAATTACCACATGGTTAGAACGCGTTGCCGAACGTGACCCGGCCCTTTTCCGGCAACTTATGCGCAAGATACGCCTCACCAAGAACCCCATTACCGACCCAACATTAGATAAGGAGACTCCAGCTCATGCTTAAAGAATTTATACTCTTCATAAAATATCCCTACACGGCAGGCGTCATTGCTACCATTTGGTTAGGTACAGCTGTTTTGATGGCCATCAACCACAACCTGCCCGTGGTTAGCATGGTTATTGTCGACATGGTCGTCAGCGTAGTCATCGCCTCAGTCGGATTCACCGGCAAAAAAGAAGTCTAGTCGATAATTTGTCGAATTGGCAGCACGCTTGTTGCCAAGCCATCATCGTTTATATCGGCCAACAAACCGTTCAGTTGATAGGGCCGCTTATTACTTAACATGTTACGGGTTATTCGCCCGTCACGCCAGCGGGGGATTACCGAGTCGAGCTCGACACCCAAACTAGAGTGCAGGCTTCCGCACATACCGACATCCGTAACGTGGGCCGTGCCCTGCGGCAAAATCATAGCATCGGCAGTGGGCACATGCCAATGATCGCCAACTACCAGGCTAGCTTTACCATCCAGATAATAACCAATCATCACCTTCTGACTACTGAAGTCGCCGTGCAGATTTACCACCAAGGCCGCCCGCTGATCACCCTCGGTTTCGTCTAAAATCTTATCGATAACCTGCAATGCGTTATCGACAGGTTTGTCGGAATCCTTACCGACAATATCACCTAACAAGCTGACAACCAGCACCTTACCATGTTTAGTTTCGAGGTATTTGTAGCCTTTGCCAGCTGTTCCCTGAGGATAGTTTGCTGGTCGAATAATGGGCTGCTGGGGATCAGCTAAATAATCATGTATGTCCGTGTTGTTAAGTGTCCAATTCCCACCCGTGCAAAAGTCCACTCCAGCAGTGCGAAGCCGCTTAAAATCAGCCCTGGTAATGCCTCGACCATCGGTCACATTCTCGGCTTGTGCAATTACTAAATCTATAGCGTATTGATGGCGCAAGCAAGGCAATAATTCTTCGACAACTTTAATACCAGCTTCGGCCATCACATCACCCAAGTACAATATTTTCATCTTAGTTGAATGCTTGGCAATTACTTAGCGAACTCGATAGCCCGTGTTTCGCGGATAACGTTTACCTTAATGGTACCAGGGTACTGCATGGTTGATTCGATTTTGGTGGCGATGTCCCGGGCTAGTTTAATGGCGCTGAGGTCATCAATTTGACCAGGCTTAACAAATACCCGAACTTCGCGGCCAGCGCTAATGGCGTAGGCTTTTTCGATGCCATTAAAACCTGTAGCCACGTTCTCCAGTTCTTTCATGCGCTCTACAAAGTTTTCGGCACTCACACTGCGGGCACCAGGGCGGGAGGCGCTGATGGCGTCGACTACGCGAACAATTAAGGCTTCCACAGTTGTGGCTTCCATGTCATCGTGGTGGGCTTCGGCAGCATGACAGACTGCTTCGGGTGCACCATATTTGCGCAGTATTTCACCAGATATATGGTGATGCTTGCCCTCAATCTTATGCGTTAAGGCCTTGCCAATGTCGTGCACAAGAGCGGAGTACCTAGCAATCTTAACGTCAGCTCCCAGCTCCTCAGCAATAATGCCAGCTATGTGCGCCATCTCGGTGCTGTGCTTAAGTACGTTCTGGCCGTAACTGGTTCGAAACTTTAGTTCTCCTAAAATTTCCAGAATCTCGCGGGGGATACCAATAACGCCCACTTCGCGGGCGGCGTCTTCACCGGCTCGCACCACTTCTTTGTGAACATTCTTTTGGGCTTTATCAACTACTTCCTCAATCCGGCCTGGGTGAACTCGGCCGTCTTTTAATAGCATTTCCATAGCTTGACGAGCCACTTCACGCCGTACTGGATCAAAGCTACTCAGCACAACGTAACCGGGCGTGTCGTCTACCAAGATGTCAACGCCAGTGGCCCGCTGCAAAGCCTGAATGTTGCGACCTTCCTTACCGATAATACGACCCTTCATGTCCTCGTCTTCCAGCTTAATACTAGTCACCGTGCGCTCTGAGGTGACCTCGCTAGACATGCGCTCCATAGCTTGAACAATAATCATGCCGGCCTGATCTTCGGCTGTCACCTGCGCCTCTTTTTGAAGCTTGGCAATTAAGCCGGTCAGATCGCCACGAATATCACGCTCCGTCATCTTCATCAACTTGTCGGCAGCATCATCCTTGGTTAGCTTAGCAATTTTCTCTAGCTTATCTTGCTGCTTCTTACGAATATCGCGAATCTCGGTTTTTAGTTGCTCGAATTCATCCTCGCTTTTACGAAGTGACTCGTTGCGTTTATCAAGACCATCCAGCTTCTTATCTAAGCTTTCTTCGCGGTCTAACAGCCGTTGTTCGACAGTTTTTAATTCCTTGCGGCGGCTTTGCTCATCGCGCCGCGCACCATCGGCAATTGAGGCCGCTTCTTCGCGGGCCTTAGCAATTTCTTTGTCGGCCTCTTTTTTGGCTTTAGCCAATTCTTTAGCGGCCGTTTCTTGAGCTGACCCGACGCGCTGCTTGCTTATGGTCGTACTAGCCCCAAAGCCAACGGCTAACCCAGCCACAGCTAATACTATGGTAATTGGATCCATATTTTCTCCTTTTCAGTTTGCAGAGGTTGCCGTCAGCAGCATCACTATCACTTCTTTAGCCACAATTTTACCTAACTTTTGGTAAAACCGGCCAACCATCTGAACAATCAATTAATATCAGTCTGGATTTTGTTCCCAAAACACGTTAAATCCTAGCCTAAACTATACTCTGCTTTATGATTTGCCGTCAATTGCAGACTGCCCGCTAAACCTAGTGACGCTGGACTGTAATGTGAGGATCGGCGCCGTAGTCGGGTAGGATCATTCGATCATTTTGGCCGTCTAAAAGCCGCTTAATGCCGCCCAGCTGCCAGTTGCTGCCGCCGCAGCCAACTATCGGCACAGTCAGACCGTCAGCTAGGCTATTCGCCACAGTCAGGCCAATCCTGAGCCCCGTAAAGCTACCAGGCCCCTTAAAGCCAACTACAGCTTCCAAATTAGTCCAGTCTAGAGCCTGGTCTTGCAGCAGTTCCAATAACTTAACGTGAATCGTCTCGGCCAGCTGTCGATGAGCTTGCCAAGTTTGGTAGGCTATTTGTTTTTGGCCCTTATACAAACCGATTTCGGCCTCTGGTTTGTCGGAGCGAATCGTTAAAATAATCATTTTTTTACTGACTCCAGTAGATAGCTAAGTTTCGGTGGGTAGGAAAAACTTAGTTGGCGGCTGCTTTCCTGATCTGCTCCCGGCAGAAGTTCTAGCTTAACTTGCAGATATTGGGTAGGAAAAACAGCTTGGACAACATCGGCCCACTCCACCACTATGACAATTTTTGGCTGCCCAATCAGCTCGGCCAGCTCATGCTCCATCAGACCAGCATCTGGCAAACGATAAAAATCAAAGTGGTAGATGGTGAGCGGCCCAGCCTGATATTGCTTACTGATCGTAAAGGTCGGGCTCGACACATGGTCGGCACTACCAGCCCCCCGGCTTAAGCCGCGCACAAATGTGGTCTTACCGCCGCCCAGGTCGCTAACTAGTTCGATCAACTCGCCGCCCTTCAGCTGGGCACCAATCTTAGCGGCTATTTCTTCGGTTTGCAAAGGTGCGGTTACCGTTATCTGCTGATTAATAGTTTGGCTCATAAACATTATGTTAGCTTGCTTTGGCCAACCGCCGCAAGCTTTAGCGCTTCATAAGCGCCTGCGGTATACTAATTAGATTATGTTGCAGTTAAGCGGAGCCCTAATAAACCGACCAATTATGAGTCTGAGGACCGGTGCTCAAGTAGCCACCGCTACGGCACCGATTATTAATCCCAATAATCTCAAAATCGAAGGCTGGTATTGCTTAGACAAATTCACTAAAGACCCACTGATACTACTCAGTCAGGACGTCCGCGACGTCGTTAACCAAGGGATAGTAATCAACGATCACGAAGTGTTAGCTTCGCCCGAGGAATTAATCCGACTTCTGCCCATACTAGAGCTTCAATTTGAGCTACTCGGCAAACCGGTCTTTACCACCAACAAACGACGGCTAGGTAAGCTAAACGATTACGCCGTCGATATGCCTAGCCTTTACGTCAAAAAACTTTATGTCTCGCAGTCCATCATGAAAAGTTTTAGCGGCGGCAGCTTAAGCGTCGACCGCGACCAAGTGATCGAAATCACTCAGCGCAAGGTAATCATTGCCGATCCTCTTCAGCCCAATAAGGTCAAGAGTCGTCCGATGACAGCACCTGCCTAACATCATCATATCGATAGCCCTGACGAAGCAGGTAAGCGATAAGTTTTTGTTGGTCTTGATAGCGACTTTGTAGACG
>JBDTKG010000068.1:0-3709 GCA_039935435.1 Saccharimonadales bacterium (SeqCode)
GCGGTCGAACAAGTTGGCGGTGGCGCCTGGGTTAAATTGCGGATCACTATAAGGAGAATAAGCCGTGGGCGCCTTAGGTATCGAAGCCAACATGGCGGCTTGAGCTAACGTTAGGTCTTTAGCCGAAACGCCGAAGTAATCACGAGCAGCCGACTCGACGCCATATTCGACACCGCCATAAGGAGCGATGTTGAGGTAGCCGTTGAGAATCTCTTGCTTGGAATATTCTCGTTCTAGCTCGACGGCCAAAATTAATTCTTTAACTTTTCGAGTTATGGAGTGATCGGCCGTCCAGTTTTCGTTCAGCTTGACTACTTGCTGAGTAATAGTCGAGCCACCTTGGGTTCCGCCGCTGCCAAATAAGTCGTTAACACCAGCTCTGGCAATGCCGCGGACATCAAATCCACCGTGCTTAAAAAAGTCGCGGTCTTCAACGGCTACCGTGGCTTGCTTCATGTAGGGCGAAATGTCTTGATCCTTAACTGGAATACGTTTGACGGCGGCATAATCTTGCCAAAGCAGCGTTTGGCCGGTGCGGTCGTAGTAGCTAATGCTGCCGCCCAAGTTGTTCCCAGAAATATCTTTAAGGTTTGGCAGGTCTTTGCGGAAGTAAGCAAAAAGGCCGACTAATATAAGAAAGCCAGCCACCATACCGATGCCCAGTATTTTAAGCGCCATGATGCCGCCGTCACGGCTGACCCAGTAATGATATATACGCTTAGGCTGTAAATGCGCAAAAAAACGTTTAACCCGGCCTTTAGGTAGGGCGCTCAGATTTGTCGCCCGACGCCGCGCCTTGCCGTCACGGCTAGACTTTAAACGATCAGATAAGCTACGGTTTAACTTAATCTTATTTCCTGAGCGACTAACAAAATAGTTTTTGCCAGTTCGGCGCGATCCCGGATTACGTGACGATTTGTTCATGAATTAGTACCTAAGCTCCTTGATGGCTCTACTTGATAGGTTTATTATAGCAAATTTCTAGTAAATCCAAGCTGTCTATTCTGGTTATGTTTGCGGCCTTTTGAGTATCCAAGATATACTAATTTGGAATTAAGCCTAATCCGTAGGATACTTATTAACCATGAATCAAAACACTACTCACACCAAAAGCTCTGCGCATAAAATAGCAAATCAGTATAACGACCCCAAACATAATTATTTACATTATTGGCAGGGGCGGGACTACGAGAACGACTCCGAGATTATCGCCATCAAGAGGCTACTCAAGAATCGTCACTTCGGCCACGCCGTCGACATCGGTGGAGGCTATGGTCGTTTGTGCGTTTTGCTTAGCGAATACGCCGACGAGGTTACCTTGGCTGAACCCTCGCAGCAGCAACTAGACATTGCTAAAGACTTTTTGGCTGACTACCCACAAATTAAGCGTAAGTTAATGCAAGCCGACGATTTGCAATTTGCCGATGAAACGGTTGATCTTATTACTATGATTAGGGTTATGCACCATTTGCCGGACCCCAGCGCCGAGTTCGCTCAAATTCAACGCGTCTTATCTCAGCATGGCTATTTCATCCTGGAGATTGCCAATTATGCTCATGCTCGCAACCGGATTAAGTATTTCTTAAAAGGGAAGCGCTTGCCAGTGGAGCCAGTGGACATCCGATCGGCCAAAAACCGCCGAGCCGACGAGATTGCCTTTGTTAACCACAACCCTAAAACGGTCATCAAGCAATTAGCGCACGCCGGCTTAAAGGTGGAAAAAGTGCTGTCTGTCTCTAACCTGCGATCGCCTGCGCTAAAAAAGATTGTACCAAGAGGCGTTATGCTCAAAGTCGAAAAACTACTTCAGCCGGCATTGGCACGTAGTTTTTTTGGGCCCAGCACCTTTTTGCTAGTCCGAAAAGTTAAATAGTCGCTAAATAGCCGGTCGACTGTGCGGGCAGGTATACTAGGCATATGGAGATAAATAGTTCGCTGACTGATGTTAAGGGCGTTGGAGCGGCACTTGGCGACAAACTGGCTGGTCTTGGTCTGGAAACAGTTCAAGACTTGCTATTGAATTTTCCACGCCGCTATGATGATTATTCGCAGATCATCCCCATCAGCAAACTTCAGCCCGGAACGGTAACAATCAGGGCCCAAATCAAAGACATAAAAGGCCGCTATGTACGCCGAGGCATGCACATTACAGAGGCAGTCGCCAGCGACGCCAGCGGCAGCGTGCGCCTCATCTGGTTTAATCAACCATACCGCGAGAAGCAAACAAAAAAGCAGACAGATTATTTTCTAACTGGTAATTTTGAGCTTAGTCGCCAACGACTGTCTATTATGAATCCGTCTATGGAGCTGGTCAGCGACTTTCCGGTCAGTACGGCCCGGATCGTGCCCATTTACCGCGAAACTAAAGGTCTTAAGTCGGCTCAGCTACGACGTATGTTGCGGACTGTTATGCCTGAGGTTGATCAGTTGCCGGAGATGTTGCCGGCGTGGCTTATTAAGCAGCTCGATTTGGTAAGCCGAGCTGAGGCGCTGCGGGCAATACATTTTCCAGAGTCTAGCCAGCAGCTTGAGGCTGCTAAAGCTCGCTTGGGATTCGAAGAAGTATTTGAGCTGACTCTAGCCAGTCTACTCAACAAACAGGAGCTAAAAGGCCAGACGGCTTTAAGCATTCCGTTCAGCCAAAAGCTAGCCAAACAATTCGTTAGCCATTTGCCGTTTACGTTAACTGACGCCCAGCGCAAAGCTATTTGGCAGATATTTTTGGACATGCAATCCGATCAACCGATGAACCGCCTTTTAGAAGGAGATGTGGGCTCTGGCAAGACGGTGGTGTCTACGATGGCGGCCCTAATGGCTATGGAGCAGGGTTTTCAGGTGGCTTTGATGGCTCCTACCGAGCTACTAGCGCGTCAACACGCCAATACTATTCATCACTTGCTGGAGCCACTGGGATACGGCCAGCAAGTCGGACTGCTGGTGGGCAGCTTGAGTACTGCTCAGAAAGCGGCCGCTTATCGGCACATTGCTGATGGTTCGATTGCTTTTATGATTGGCACTCACGCTCTAATTCAAGAAAAAGTCGACATGAAAAAGCTTGGGTTGGTGATAATTGATGAGCAGCACCGCTTTGGCGTTAGTCAGCGTAAAAAACTACAAGCTAAAGCCGGACACATGCCCCACGTTCTGAATATGACGGCCACGCCAATTCCGCGTAGCCTGAGCTTGACCCTGTACGGCGATATGGATCTGTCTATTATCGACGTCAAACCGGCAAACCGGCTACCTATTACTACCGAAATTTGCTCGCCGCACTCCCGGCCTCAGTTATACCAAAAGATTAACTCGGAATTAACAGCCGGTCGGCAAATGTTTGTGGTTTGTCCGCTGGTGGCCGAGTCGGCGCTGGTCCAAGCTCACTCTGCCGAACAGGTATACCGGCAGTTCTCGGAACGCGATTTTAAGAAATGGCGCGTTGGCTTGCTGCACGGGCAACAAAAAGCCGAGCAAAAAATCCAGGTCATGGAAGATTTTGTGGCTCACCGGCTCGACATATTGGTATCGACAACCGTAATTGAGGTTGGCGTTGATGTGCCAAACGCGACTGTTATGCTTATCGAGGACGCTGATCGCTTTGGGTTAGCTCAAATCCACCAGCTCCGCGGCCGCGTGGGGCGTAGCCATCACCAAGGTTATTGCTACCTGATGCTAGGTGATGCCTCGGTACCAAGTCGCCGGCTTAGGGCTCTGC
>JBDTKG010000069.1:0-2143 GCA_039935435.1 Saccharimonadales bacterium (SeqCode)
TTTAATGCATCTACAGCGCTGTTAACGGCGATGCCTACGTTGGCTTGCTTAAGGGCCGGCAGGTCGTTGACACCGTCGCCAGTGGCGGCCACCACCCAATGGCGCGAAGCGGCCTTTACGATCCGGAACTTATCGTCTGGTAAAACCTCGGCAAAAACGCTGCTGCCAGCAATGGTTTCGACAGATAGATTCTTGGTTTGGCCAGCGGCCGCTACCACATTGCCTTGGAGACCCAGTGTCTGAGCGACTCGGCTAGCGATGGCCCGGTTATCACCGGTCATCAACTTAACATCAACCCCTGATTTCTTAAGAAAATTAATCACAGTTTGAGCGTCCGGCCTGAGTACGTCGCTAAGTAGCAATAGACCCATCAACTCCATCTTGGACTCCTGCTGGCCACCGACCCGGGCCAGCGCCAAGCTACGATAGCCCTGGTTAGCTGCCTCGGTAACATCTTTATCGAGCTGCTGGCGACTACGGCTGTCCAGCCGGCATTGCTCAGCCACAATCTGGGGCGCTCCCAAGCTGACCGTATAGCGTTTGCGGCCGACCTCGACTTGAGCACTACTTCGCTTGCGCTTAGAGTCCGCCGGCGTAAAGTCGAGCTGTTTGTAGGCGCTGACTTTGAGGTCATGAGCCTTTTGAATAATAGCCTGGTTGATAGCATCAAACTTATTGTCATAGGTCACCGAATAAGCCCATTGCATAAACTGCTCGGGGCTATTTTGGCCGTATGGCAGGATCTTCTCGACAACAATTTGGTTTTTGGTCAATGTACCAGTCTTGTCACTTAATAATAAGTTAACATTCGCCAGATCTTCCAAGGAGCTTAAACGGCGGACCACCACATGCTGACGAGTCAAGCGCACCACGCCTAAACTCATAATCAAGCTCATAACGGTGGGCATGGCCACCGGCACGCCGGCAATTAAGACGCTCAGATCGAGGGTTAGTAGGTCGGCCCAGGATTCATGATGAACCAGCAGATAGCTAGTCATAACAACGATAGCTAATAAGGCCACCGCCGTCAGGTACTTTGTAATCATTAAAATGTCCTTTTCGAGGGCACTGTTCTTGGGCTTGGCATCGACCAGCGTGATGGTTTTACCAAACTTGGTCAGGCTACCAGTAGCCGTTACTTGGCCCAACAAACTACCTGTAGTGATAAAGGAGCCCGTAAAAGCATCGTTCCCAACCTTTTTATCTTGGGGCATAGATTCGCCGGTCAGAGCCGCCTCATTAATGCTCAGGTTCTTGGCTTCCAAGATCTTAAGATCGGCCGAGATGACGTTGCCAACGCCTAGTTGAACAACATCGCCCGGCACCAAATCGACCGACGGCACCATGACCATCTGGCCGTCTCGCTTAGCTTGAACTTGCACAGCCAATTTGGCCTGTAGCGTTGATATAGCTTGGTCGGCCTTAGACTCGTGCCACTGAGCAATCCCAAAATTACCAGCGTAAAGCGCCAAAATAAACCAACCATCGAAGTTCTTGTGAAGGTAAAACGACAATGCCGCAGCCGCCAGCAGCAACAGCGACATGGGGGCAATTAACCAATGGAGCAGTTTAGCCAAAAGTGAAGCCTTGCGTTCGGCGATACTGTTTGGCCCGTATTGAGTCAGCCTTTGAGCCGCCTCAGTAGATGTTAGTCCGGTGCCTTCTGTCATCTAAGGCAGTATAGCGCTCATGGCAATAAATTTCAGGTCGAACTACAGTTTAGTAGTTGCCGCCACTGATGCCAAAAAACTGTTCCAGAGTTGAAACGCCTTGGTTATGCATTTGCTCCGATAAAGATGGACCAACATATCGAAAGTGCCAGGATTCGGCTCGGTAGCCGGTAATGGTCGTATCGGCGGCCGAATAACGTAGTATAAAACCATACTTATAGGCATTGTCGGTTACCCAGCGGCCACCGGCTGTTGAACCAAAGCAGTCGGTAATACTGCATCCACCGCTGGCCAAATCAACTGCCCAGCCTGTTTGGTGCTCGCTATAACCGGGACGAGCGCTTTCGCTGTCGGCCACCGCCTGGCCGTAGTTATTAACCTCACTAGCATAGACTGAAACTTGAGTATTATAGGAACGGTAGCCGCTGGCGGCCGTCACCGTGTAGCCGACTTGTCCGGCAGCATCCAGCATC
>JBDTKG010000070.1:0-6442 GCA_039935435.1 Saccharimonadales bacterium (SeqCode)
TGAAGGCGCGAATCTTTATATATTATTGGATTTGACGCTTCGCCTGGGTGGGTTGAAGGGTTCGAGTGCCCTTCGGGGTGCTCAGTGGGATATCCCTTGTGGATGTCCCCCAAAATTAGGCCTCCAGCGGTGCCCACCCCCTCTGGAGGTCTATTTTTATGTCGCTTTTTTTGTATAGCAGACAGATGTTTTTGAAATTTACTATAAAAGTAGTGTTTTTGTAGTAAATTTCAAAAACGCCTAAGAAACATAGCGGCACACTCGGAGGTCTCTTTGATTGAAATTTATTACTAGCGCTGGACTAGGGCTCTAAATAAATTGGCGGGTGTCGACGGACAAAATACCGCTGGCAACGAATTCTTGGAGAATTTGGTTGACGGTACTAGCCAGGTCAGTCAGTTTAGCTTGTTCGGTTTTGGAGAATTTACCCAAGACAAAGTCGGCGCTATCGGCGCGCCCGGCCAGGCTGTTGTGGATACCGATGCGGACTCGCCCGCTGTTGTCACTGCTGGCGCCATCGTCACCGCGTTCAGCACTTTGGGCGATAATCGATTTGAGGCCGTTGTGTCCGGCCGAGCCGCCGCCTTGGCGCAAGCGGATCTGGCCAAACGGGATGTCTAGCTCGTCGTGCACGATCAGGCTGTTTTCTGGGGATATCTTGTAAAACTGCTGAACAGCCTGAACGGCTTGCCCACTGTTGTTCATAAAGGTCTGTGGTTTGCACAGGATGACTCGTGTGCCACCGATGTTCTGAATGGTTAGAAGGCTGTGCAAGCTCTTTTTGGTCGTCCAGGCTCCAAAGCCGGCGTTGGCGGCAAAGTGGTCGAGGCAGTAAAAACCGATGTTATGCCTAGTTAGATCGTATTCATCGCCGGGGTTGCCAAGGCCAATTATTAACAATGTCTTCTGGAGGCCTACTTGGTAGAGCGGTTTATTATCGTTGCCAAACTGATCGCGTACCAGGATCCCCATGGCTAAACGGTCCTTTTTTGGCCGTGTTTATGTGTTTCGTGCTTCTCGATGTACCAAAACTTAATTGGCGTGCCGATGTAGTCCCATCGTTCGCGCATGTTCCGCTCCATATAGCGCTTATAGCTCCAGTGTAGGAATTTGGTGTGGGCGCCGAAGACTTTAAAGCTAGGATTGGGGTTATCGGTTTCTTGGACAATGTAGTTTAGTTTGGGGTTGCGGTTCTTGAGGCCGGCTGGCGGATGGCTGGCTACTACGTCTTCTAGCCAGCGGTTGAGTTCGCGGGTTTTAATAACGGTGTGGCGGCGCTCGTCGATCTCGCCGGCTAGCTCAAAGATTTTGGCGACGTTTTGGCCGGTGATGCTACTGGTGAAAATCAGTGGTGCCCAGGGTACAAAAACTAGTTCGCTTTGCAGCCGGGCCGCAATTTGGTCGCGGCTGTAGGCTGTTTTCTCGTCCAGACTGTCCCATTTGCTGACCACTACAATCAGGCCCTTGCCGGCTTCTTTGACCATACCGATTATCTTTTGGTCCAATTGAGTGGCCAGTTCATTAACATCTAATAATACTAGGCAGACATCGGCCTGTTCGATGGCGCTTAGGCTGCGGATGACGCTGAATTTCTCTACCCCAGGGGCAATTTTGCCGCTACGACGAATGCCGGCGGTGTCTAACAGTTCGACCTCGCGGCTGTGATAACGGACCACGCTGCGGTTAATGTCGCGGGTGGTGCCAGCGCGGTCGGCCACGATGGCCTGCTGCTTTTTAGCTAGAGTATTAAAAAGTAATGACTTGCCAACATTTGGGCGGCCCAACAAGGCTATCCGCAGGCGGTCGTCGGCTTCTACCAGGCTGGCCTCGGGGATAACCTCGATTAACTGATCGAGCAACTCCTCGATGCCCATGTTCTGGGTGGCACTGCTCAAAAAGATGGGCTTGATGCCCAGTCGCTGGAAGTCGGCTGTCACCGCCTTGCGGGCTTTATCGGCTTTATTGACCACTAAAAAGACTGGTTTTTGGGTTTTGAGGGCTAGTTTGGCGACCCGGCGGTCTTCTTCGGTAATGACCGTATCGGCTTCGATAACCACCCAAATAACATCGGCGCTGTCGGCTGCTTGCAGGATTTGCTCTTGGATGGTGAACTCAAAGTCGTCGTCGGGATCTTTAATGCCAGCGGTGTCGACTAGCCAGAAATCCTGTTGCTCCCAGGAGGCTTTGGCCATGATGCTGTCGCGGGTGGTGCCGGCTTCGTCGGCCACAATTGCTTCGCGGCGGCGCAGGACGGCATTAAAAAGGCTCGACTTGCCCACGTTGGCTCGGCCCACAATGGCTACAATTGGTACTTTCTGACTCATATTTTACTCATCTATAGGTCTATCTTACCACAGAAGTGGCCTCGGGGGTGGCGCTGGGCTCTAAAAGGCCGGCCGCCAGGCCAATGTCGACGGCCCGAATCCACAGCATTGGAATGAAGCGGCGGGCTGGACATTGGGCTGATCGTTCGTCGTGTGGTGCTGCCCCGACTGGGCGCTCTTGGGCCCATTGGGCGACGTCGGCGGCAGCGGCTTTAAAGACATCCGGATTAGGCTCAATGAACTGTTCGGCTTGGTTATATAAGAGTGGCGGTAGGTCGCTTACTGGTGGAATCCCTAGCCCGAACTGGCCCATAAATAGGTCGGCTTTGGAGTTGGGCATACCAGCAATGTTAGTAAATAAGCTAGCGCTTCTAGGGTCTTTTAGGGCTGTTACCAGCGATGCGGAGGATTCTGGCCGGCTAGTTTCTAGGCAGCTAGCCCGGTAGGCGTTGCGGCTACGGCTAATGCCGCTGGCGATGACTAGGCAGCCGAACATAAAGTTTTCTTGTGGCCCATATCGGTTGGCTCCCTCTTGCTGGATGGCAACTCGAAGAATCTGGCCATAAAGATAGTTAGCGGTCACATCGTCTGGGCGCTGAGCGCTTTTGATTGGCTCGGTTGGCTGGGTCTTCCATTGCTCGCTAGAAAAGGTATCTTTGAGGACTCCAACGTAGCCCCGGTAGGTTTGCAGATCAATTGGCATAAAAAAGATTATAACAGAAAATTGCTAAACGAGCAGGTAGGTTTTATTGCCTAGTTGTTCTAGGTTAAAATCGGCTAGTTGGATGCGCTGCAGAGTGGCCACTGTGACGCCGACAGCCACAAAGGTGCGCCTAATCTGGCGGTTGCGTCCCTCGTGCATTGTTACCTGCCAGGTGAGCCCTTGGCTATCTAGCGGCTTAAGCTGCAGCTGGCTGGGGCCATCTATCAGTTTAACGCCGTGGGAAATCTGTTTTTGGGCGTTGCTCGACAAGGGCTTGTTGAGTTTGACGCGGTAAACCTTGTTTTTAGCGTATTTAGGATGACTGAGCTGATTGGCCAGCTGACCGTCGTCGGTCATCAAGATTAGGCCCGAGGAGTCCTTGTCGAGCCGCCCAATCGGTTTAAGGTGCAGAAACTGCCTTGGTATCAACTGGTAGATGGTTGGGCTGCCCTGCCCGTCTCGACTGCAGACGTAGCCAACAGGTTTATTGAGCAGTAGTGTTTGCAGTTGGTCGGGCGGATTCACAGCCTGGCCGTTAAGGCTCACCTGATCACCTGGCTGCACCTGATAGCCGCGCTCGGCCACCACGCCGTTAACGCTCACCTGGGATTTGCCAATCAGCCCATCGGCCGCTCGGCGGCTAAGCCCGGTGCTCTGGGCCACGTATTGATTAATTCGCATGAACTTATAATAACCTAGTTCCGCTAAACCGAAGCAGGCTACCTTGAGCTAGAGAGCGATCTGGCTGGCCTCGTCGCCGGCTGTTTGGTCATTGGGCTGGCCAGGAGCCTGATCGGCTGGGCCTTCGCTAGCACCGCTGGCTGGCGTAATTACCGTGCTGGTACTAGGCGTTTGGACTGCCTTGTCCTGATTATCGCTAGCTTCTTCCTTAGCTAATAGGGCGTCCAGATCGACTGATGAGCTTAAATTTTGGCCGGTTGGCTGAAGAACTAGTTTTTGATGAGACGGAGCCGTAATATTGACGGCCGGCTTGTCTTGAGGTGCAGGCGCTGTTTCGGCCGCCGGTGCGGCCTCTGGCGTCGTTTCTGTAGCTGGCGTTGCATCGACAACTGGGATGGCTGTCGCCTCAGCCGTTGGAGCTGGAGTCGCTGCTGGTTGGATGGTGTCGCCGGGGCTAGAAACGGTAATTGGTATCGACTTGGGCATTGCCGCCGGTTCGGCAATAGCCTGACCGCTGGGCGCTGGGCTGGCTACATCGGCCGTAGAGCCCGAAATGCCGCCTGGGCTTGGCACCTCTGGTGCGGTGGCCGCAACCGTTTGGCTGTTGTCCTCTGGGCTGTCGACTGGTGCAACTGTGGCCTGGCTGCTCAGAGTGGGATTGTCAGCAATTACATTGTCGCCATCTGTTGAGTTACTGTCGGTGCTTGCCGGAGCAGGCGTTGGATCTGGAGCTGGAGCTGGTGTGGGCTCTGGCGCCGGTTCGGCAGCTGCTGTGGGCTGCGGTACTACGGCCGGAGCTGGCACGGGCGTTGGGTCGAGGCTGGGCGCCGGTGCGGCCGCCACTGGCGTTGTTGCAGGCGCTTCCGCAGGCGTGGCCTCCGGTGCTGCTCCGGGGGTATCACCCAAAACGTCGTGGGCTGTCTTAATGACATCCTCTAGAGTGACTTGAGATTTAACTAGGTAACGGTCGGCGCCGAGCTTGTCGGCTCGTTGGCGGTCCTCGGCTTGGCTGAGGGCCGTCATCATAATGACCTTGGCGTTGCGGGTTTCGGGGGTACTACGCAGAATATCGAGCATATCGAAACCGCTAATTTTGGGCATCATGACATCGGAGATGATCAGGTCTGGTTTTTCTTTGACGGCTAGAGCTAAGGCTTCCTCGCCGTCATGAGCAGCCACGATGGTGTAGCCCTCGGCTGTTAAACGGGCTTCGTAAATTTCCCGTAGGTTATTGTCGTCCTCAACGAGCATTACTTTTGTCATGGTGCGTGTCCCCTATTATTAGCCGCTTATGGTTAGTTGCATTGTATCACGTTGCGCTAGTGGTGGGTAGAGAGGTGGGCAGCGAAGTTACTAAGCCGCTGGTGGCTTTGGCGGCGGCCTGTAATTGGCTGGCTTGTTGGCTGTCCAGCCGCGGTAGGTTTATGAAGAAGGTACTGCCCTCACCTGGTTTGCTCTCGACCCAAATGCGTCCATTGTAGAGCTCTACGATTTTGCGGCAGATAAACAGGCCCAAACCGGTACCACCGATGGTGCGGGTGGCCGAGCTATCGACACGGTAGAATTTTTGGAATAGATGAGGAATGTCCTCGGCCGGGATGCCAGCACCGGTATCACGGATGGAAAGTTGAACCACGCCGCTATCACCGGTCAGGCCAATCGATACTGAGCCCGATTCGGTATATTTAACGGCGTTATCAAATAGGTTGGTGACCACCTCGCGCAGACGTTCGGGGTCGACGTTGACGTAGTACAGTGGTTTTATAACCTTGGTGCTACCACTGCTGGGGCTGCTGGCATCTATGACGTGCTCGCCGGCGGCGTGGGTACCCATAACATATTCCATGCTAAGCCCCTTCTTTTGAGCCGAAAAGCGCAGGTCTTCGACCATTTTTTCAACAAAAGCGCCCATTTCGACCACGCTGGGGTGGTTACTGAGGCGTCCGTCCTCGGCGCGGGTGGTGGTTAGAAGGTCCTGGAATAGCTTGCCTAGGTGTTGGGTGGATTCGTGGGCTTTCTCTAGATAGTCGCGGGCTTTGCTGTCGATGGTGGTGACCCGGTCGTTGAGGGCCAGGGCCAGATAGCCTTCGATGGCCGCTACAGGGGTGCGCATCTCGTGGCTAGCGGTGCTCACAAAGTCGGCGCTGCGCTTCTCTTGCCCCCGCTCTTGGCTGACATCACGAAAGACGCCAACGGCACCGATGACGCTGGTTTGGTCGCCGCTGAGCAGCGGCGAAACGCTAATGGTGACAGCAATATTCTTTTTAGTGCGCGCCACCAGCGAGGCCTGGTTGTCACGAATCGACTTCTTTTGCTCAAAAGCCTTCTTAAATGGATCCTGGCCCTCGTCGTAAGGTGTATTTTTATCGTCGATCAGTTTAAATACCAGCGTATAGTCCAGGCCGACGGCCTCGTCGCTGGGCCAACCAGTGATGATGCTAGCTGCTGGATTAAAAACGCGGATGACATTTTGATTATCAATTAACATCACACCGTCCTCGATGGTGTTGAGGATGATGTCGGACTTGGCCTGCTCACTGCTGAGAGCGGCTCCCAGGCTATCGAGGTTGCTGTGGGCTGGCTTGGTGCCGCGGCGCCACAGCCAGTACATCAGAATCACAGCAACCGCCGACGAGCCAACCGCCGTTTCTAAGACATTGGTCGGTTGATGCAGACCCATAGCCAATAGAATATAGAGCACAGCCAGTACGCTAATGTACAAGGCCAGTGCCCA
>JBDTKG010000071.1:0-13058 GCA_039935435.1 Saccharimonadales bacterium (SeqCode)
CACTTGCTTCTTACGTGTTCTGGTTTTCTTATCTCCTGTAGACATACTGTCTATCATTATAGCTTGTAATCTAGGTTCGACGGTTTTCTGGTATATAATAAACTTAATGAAAACAACCGTACTAGCAGTCTGTCATATCAAAAAAGGTGATGCTTTTTTGTTTCGAAAAAAGCCAGACGGCTCATTACCATACAAAGAGACTTGGTACGCATTTGGAGCACCCCTAGACGGCGACAACCGTGACCCAGAGTTCGCCATTAAAAATCTGGTCAAAAAACAGACAGGTGTTGATGTGGCAATCACACAAAAACTTTGGTGGGATACCGAAACAAAGCCAGATAATGATGGTGTGGAGACTTTCTTTGTTTATCTGCATAGCATTGCTGAGTACGTTTCTGGTGACTTGCAGTTAAGTGCAGGGATTGAAAAACTAGAGTGGATTGACACTAACGACTTGCAGAACTATGATATTGTACCGCCATCAAAAGACTTTCTTGAGCGATACTTGAAGAGCTAACTCAGATGAAAGAAAGACTAACAAATCCTAAAGAGTTTGAGCTGAAGTTAGTATCACCAAACACTGAAGTATTAAATCAGGTTTCCGAAGAGATTTCACCCGAGGCAATAAGCCACAAAGCTACCCAAGAGCTTATCGACGCAATGTTAAGGGTGGCAAATGGTGAACAAGGCGACAAGAAGCGTCGAACAATGGTAGGGCTATCCGCTCCTCAGGTTGGCATATCAAAAAGAGTGATTGTAGTTGACACTGCTTCGACGGGTATGGGAGAAACTCCTGTCCTAAAAGCGTACGTAAACCCCGCAATTGTTTCTATGTCAGAGCAAACTGAAGCAGGTCGTGAGGGTTGTTTTTCTACGGGCAATGTTTGTGGTAATGTAGACCGCTCTAGTGAAGTCACGATTGAAGCCTACGACAGACAAGGCAATCAAGTAACGGAAACTTGGACGGGATTTACTGCACGTATCTTTCAGCACGAGATTGACCACCTAGATGGCGTCCGCTTCCCAGACAGAATAACTGATGATGCTAAATTACACTGGGTCGAACCCGACAAGTTTGGCGAATACCGAACCGAGTGGGCTAACTGGGATGTTCTTTGTTCTCGTAGCACTTGGGATGGTATTAAATCTGGAGTAAAAATCTAGATAACAGGTTTTGGTGTCCCCTGATAGAACGGCTGTAAGTCTTCTAGGTACTCTTTACTGTTGGCATATGCGAAGTCCTTTGACCAGCGAACTAGCAAGAGGTTACTCTGAATTATCATTTCATCATTTGTTATGGCGTGTCGTTTTTGTTGCTTCCCAGATTTTAGGGGGTCTATAAGTTCAATCAGTATTTCAGGCGTAAGGGCAAAGTAGTGTCGTCTTTGGGCAATATGATTGCTGTACATTTTTTCAATCATTGTTTTCCCATTGTTATTGAATACCTCAATCACTGGAGTATCTGTAGTTACGAACCTCTTTGAGCCTTTGGCTAGGTAGAACCGCCACTTTTTTATAACAAACCACCTATGAAACTCTTCGCAATTCGCAATAAGCTGTAAGTGGTTGATGTTATTGTCAAAAGTTAGTTCATACTCGCCACTTTCAAACGTCTTTCTGGCGTCTTCAATCTGTTCTTCGGTTACTTTATGACCCTCTTTTGCTAGAGCCTGCTTAGCACCATCAGTAAAGTTCGGGTGCGACGCCATCAGTGTGGTCATTTGCTTCATACCATCAGCCATAGTCTTATTTACTTGTTTACGCATACGAGGGCTTCTAATCCAAAGAGATGACATAAACCAAGCCAGAATATCTAACTGTTGGTCTGTGAGTGGTCTATAGTTCCATATTGCGTCAATTATATTGTCATATTCTTTAGCGAACTTATCTTCAATTTCGCCAAAGAACAGTTCAAATACTTGACTAGTTTCGTCTTCTTTTCCAGTTTCAACGGCATAGAAAAAATCGGCATAACAAACGCCACTGTAAGGCTGTGCTTTTATAAGTTTGCCCTTTTGAATATCTAAGGTTTGCAAAAAATCATCAACCGCAAATCGCTTGAAATAAAACCGTGGTGCAAAATGTTGTTTTTTTAGTTACTTGCTTAGCCATACGTCCATTTTACGCCTGTTCCCAACAGAATTGCGAACAAACTTATAAGCCCCACCCCCGTTAGTGTACTTTTGAGTTGTTGGGCGATTTTTCAGTGATGACCTCTGTTCGTGATTGTTGGGTGAAACGGCAAAACAAACCAATTTTTGATGCAGACGTATTTTTAGCCTACAAGTGCGTTTACAGGCTTTTCTAAAAATGTCAGCCTTGTAGATAGGGGGGGTTATTTAGTCGCTATAATGTGTAGCCATTTTGCATTGTTATGACCTGAACCACCGTCAGATACACGCACATCGCTAAAGCCCGAACCAGCTAGTAGCTCTGTAATCTGCGGTTGCTCCCAATAGCAGAAGTATCTTGGTGCACCTAGTTTATCCTCTGACCAGTTTTCGCCTTGACCTTGTTTTAGTGAAAACGAAAAGCGTCCATTAGGCGTTAAAGCATCGTGTATCTTTCTAGTAACTCCTGACACTTCGTCTCTTGTAAAGTGCAGTAGTACCGCATCAGCAAAAACTAAATCGTACTGTGTGTCAAAATCGTCAGTTATCAAATTAAAGCCATTTGCTTGATGACCTTGCTCGGTTAGTAACTTAACAAACCCGTCGGTTGCGTCAGTTCGTAAAACTGAATAACCTAGACTTTCGATATAGTTAGCGTCTCTGCCAAAAGCAGAACCAACTTCAATTATTTTTGCGTCGGTTGATAAACCGTCAAGGGTTGCGTCAATCCAGCTTTTAACATCACCGTTTACTTCTTGGGGTGTGCCGTCGATGTACTCTTGGATATGAGCTTCGTAAGATTGTATCGTCGTGCCGTTTGTCTCGCTCATAGTTTAATTGTTTTCACTTTCATCAGTTCTAATATACTTTTCTCCGCTAGGGTCAGTTGAGACTTTATTATCCCAGTTACTTGTGTCTATTGCAGATTGTTGCGGTGGCAACTCAACAGCTTCGCTCTCTTGAAGCATAGCGTTTTCTTGTGTGTCGTCTGTATTGCTCATATTATCTACATTATACGCTACACAAACTTGATAAGCTCTAAGCCCTCTGGCTTCACGGCGTTATCGACGATGCGTTGTAGCTTCTCCACCTTATCCCTAAATTGCTGGTAGTTTCGTAAAATAGCATAAAGACTGTTTTGTATGTAGGTTCGTTGAGCGTCGTTCTGAGCCGACCAAACTGATTTTTAGGGATTAACGACGGCTGTGTACAACACGCTTGAAGTATAGGTGCCGCTTGGCACGGTGGTGTTGGCGCAGATTCCGTACCAGACGCTGGTGTTGACGGTACTGGCGTTGTAACCAGTAGTGGAGGCTAGGCTGAGCGGTGTGCCGCTGCTAGGCGGTAGACCGGCAAAGCCCACCGAGCTAGTTGTGCCGTTTGTCTGGGGTGTGGTTGGACCGGCTCCAAAGCCTCCTAAACCGTCGACTCGTAGCCCCCAGCTATTGCTTAAGGGCGACGGAGAAGCTATAGTCCCGCCGCTAGTCGGTATATTGTTGCCGCCACTAACCAAATTGGTATTAGTTGTGCTGCTAGTGGCTGTCAGGCTGTAGCCGGTGCCGCTATGGGTTAGAACGGCCACCGTATCTTTTTGGGTAGTGCAGCTTCCACCAGCCGTTGGCAGGGCATCTATATTAATCGTACCGCTAGTAGTAATGGTGATGCTGCAGCCGTCGTAGGTGCAGTTACCGTAAGTTCCGCTGCCGTAGAGAATGGCCAGAACAGGTGATGATATTAAGCAGGCCGTCAGAATTCCGACTAATATCGCCAGACTGGCCCTAAGTTTGATCATCGTCGTCATCTTTATCATCTTCTTCACCTACCAGCAGTGCTTTTTTCCGTCCACCGATCCACAGCCTACGGATTAACCATAGAATAAAGGCTAGCAACAGTATGGCGGCAAGCATGCAAGTCAACCGTTTGCCCCAGTGACGCCACCAGGCAGGCGTTCGGGTAATAGTTATTGGTTTAGAGGCTGAACTACCAGGCCGTTGGATGCTGATAACGTTACGTCCATCTTGTAGCGGCACGGTAACCGTAAAAGTGCCGTCTGGATTGGTTTGGGTATGTGCCACGAATCGGCCGTTGTTAATAATCTTAATGGTGGTCGAGGGGGCCGAACTACCAGTGATTACAGTGGTGTCGCCTGGAGGGTTAGGATCAACGGGCGGAACGATTACGTCAGTTGGATTATTTATAACCGAGGTAATGGTTTTGTTACTGGCTTGGTCGGCTCGAGCGGCATGAGGAACTACAATTAATAGCCCAAGAGCGGCCAGAACGATTACGGCTAAGACGCGACGCCGGATCATTTTTTGTAGTGTTTATTAGTCTTGCGTTTCTTGATTATCGGAAAGATTGTCCACAGTATCAACAGGGCAATGATTGCGGCTACAACTAAACGGGCGGTGCTAGACATCACCAGAACCCAGCGGCTGGGCAGATATCTGGTTTGCCCTAGGTACTCAACGCTGCCACCGACTTTAACAAGCCCGATAGCTGGTGATTGGGGCCAATTGACCTCAATGTTGCGAATAGTCTGGGGTAAAATTTCTTTCTGGGTAGTGACACTGTATTTAGTGCGACCAAAGACGTCTTTTACAGTGGTTGTAAAGTTAACAGGAAAATGGATATTGCCAGGATTAGCCACTCGTAAACTGGCTGTTAATGGTGGCTTTTGTAAGAAGCTAGATTTCCAGGTTAGGATGCTGCCCTTAGCCTCGAGGTTACCGCCAACTGTCAAGTAAAAGATTGTTCCAACCCTTTGGCTAACTATAACTCCCGTTTTGGAGCCGTTAGATTGTCCTGAAGCTTCGGCAAATGCCACAGCGTAATAGCCGCCAGCTGGCGTGCCGGCAGGGACGTTGATGGTGTAATTTACGTCTAACTCGGAACTAGCGGCAAGTGTCGCCTGGGACTGGCTTAATTTAAACCAACTAGCAACATTAGGGGCACCTGGCAGGGGCGTAAAACTTTGGTCGTACTCCTCGCCGCTGACATGATATGGAGTGGTATATAGCTTAAGATTTAACGCATTCGTGCCTTGATCAAGTACTTTTAGCTGCCCAGTAGCTTGATCACCTGGCTGAATAGTCAATGTGCGAGAGGTGGGTGATAGGGTAATGCTTTGACTAGCGGCAGCTGCTGCGGCCGGGATAGCCGGGGCTATAGATGCCAGCAACATTGTAGCTACCAAAAAGCTGGTGAGTCGCGAGAGAATACTAGACTTTTTAGTCACAGAAGATCCTTAGTTTGCGGTTGCTGTGTAAGTAACGCTGTTGGTGTAAGTGCCACTGGCTTGGGCAGTGGTAACAGCCACACCATACCATACATTTGTGACATCGTTACTGGCGGTAGTGGCAGTGGTCTTAAGCGTATTTGGTGAAGCAGTAGCTGGAACACCGGCAAATTTTATGGAACCACTGACTGCGGCATTAGTGGCGGCAGTGGTTGGGCCGCCGCCAAATCCACCAACGGTATCAACTCGGTAGCCCCAAGTGTTGTTGGCCATTACAATTGGCGTTGTCTGAGTACCAGCCGAACCTGGGATAGTATTAGAGCCTGACGTCAGTGTGCTGGTGGCAGTTGATTCGCCTAGAACCAAGGTGTATCCAGCACTGTCGTTAGTACTAACGGTGACAATATCTTTAGCGATAGTTTGCACACCGGCGCCGTTTGGCACGGCACTAATGTCAACTGTGCCGGAACTAGTCAGCAAGTTAATGCCAGCACCAATGGTGCTGGTTATAGTGGTTGTTGCTGTTGCTGCTGAAGCCATGGCCGGAACTAAAAGAAGACCAGCCGAGGCTCCGATTACGCTTATCATCTTGATCCTTTTGAGATTTATCACTGAGTTACCCCTTAACCTTTGTTTTGTTACGTATTACTTATGTTTATGTTATTGTATATGCAACCATTTGTAAACAAGCAAAAACATTAAGTTATGAACATAGCAATAAACAAAATACTCCAACAAAAACTCAGCCGTCGCGATTTCCTGAAGACCGTAGGTGTTGGAGCGGTAGCAATGGTTGGCTTATCGGCAATTGTGCCAAGTCTTGGCCGTCCAACTAATCTGAGCCATGTAACCTCTGGCTATGGTAGTGGTCGGTACGTAAGTCGCCCGAATGGTCGCTAAGCAGTTTGCTAGGCTAACGGTGGCGTAGGCTGGTCCTTTTTTCGGCGCCTCTTGGCTAGCAGAACGAACCACAGTAGGGCCAAAAGGATTAGTAGAATAAAAAAGGCAATTAAAAGGCATCTTTTTAGACTGTGACTGGAACTGGGAACAGTTTGCAAGGCCTGGAATTGTGGCTGGGCGGTTTGTCCTGGATTTGGTTGGTCAGTTGACGGCTGGGTAGCAAGGTCTGACTCGGCCGGCGTAGTCTGGCTTTGGGCAGAGTTAGCAGTATTGGAGCTAGTGCCGCTAGCGGGGCTTGATGTGGGTGGTGTGCCAGTGCCACTCGGATTGCTGCCGCTACAACTGCTTTGATAACTACCGCCGCCGTAGGCACCGCAGCCATAGCCCTGCGCCAAAACCGCGGAAGTAGAAAAAATTAGCGTTAGGCTAATGATTATTAGTGCACAGACTTTTTGGGCTGTTCGGCTAAGCATTGCGGACATCATATTATTGTAATAATAACAGATGTTATATACTCAGCTGATGATATTGCTTGTGATTATCCCTATTTTGGTTTTGTATAATCTGACTATCTTGTATATTTGGCTAACCAGACGAACTAAAAAAGCCGATAGGCAAACAGTTGACGGCAGCTAGCAAGCGGGCTAAAGTTAAGCATAGGCATAAACACAACAAAAATATGATACAACCACTACACGACTTATTTGAAAAACCAATGGATCGCCGCGAGTTCTTGGGCTACATCGGCGCTGGCGTTCTGGCTGTGGTTGGGGTTTCGGGACTCATGAAGGCCCTGCAACAGCACACAATTAGTCGGCCGGCTAGCTCCAGCCACCTTCAGGCTGACAACTATGGTTCAACGCCGTACGGTGGCCTGCCCAAAACGGTTTCCTAGCTTTCTTGAAATTTTGAGGTACAGAACATGCAGCGTCTGGCTTTTCGGGGCACGTTACTTAGGCACTCTGGGCACTGACGAGTGGTTGGCTCGGCCTCGGCTTTATTACGATTGCTGAGAGACATTAGCTTGTTGATGGGCTGAATTACAAATAAGAAGACCACAAATGCAATCGATATAAAGGAGATCAAGGCATTTAAAAAATCACCGTATAAAAAATGACTATGTCGGAGGGTGAAGCTTAGTCTGGAAAAATCTGGCTGGCCAGCTATGGCCGCTATCAGCGGTGTCAGTAAATCTCTAACCAGGGATGTGACCACTGTACCGAAGGCTGCTCCGATGACAACTGCAACGGCTAGATCGACGGCATTACCGCGCAAAATAAACTTCTTAAAATCTTTAATCAATACAGTCTCCTAGTTACAACTGTATTGTACTATACAACCGTAATACTGCTCTTTATTTTAACGGTTAAGCCTGCTATCATTTAAGTATTAATAGTAACTCTTGGAGGGGACTAAATAATGTTCGGAAAAACTGAAGACTTAGTAATTGTATTAGTAATCATTCTGCTGCTGTTTGGTTCAAAAAAATTGCCCGAATTGGCTCGCAGCTTAGGCCAGTCGGTTAAAGAGGTTCGCAAAGGCTTCGAAGACGACCCAAAGTCTGAGTCTAAAAGCAAAAGCTCCAAAAAAGCTTAGTTAGATAGTCATATAACTATGAGCCGGGCGACACCAGATGTTCAAATGACCTTTTTGGAACATGTGCACGAGTTGCGCCGGCGTTTGATGTGGCCAGCCCTAGCCTTTATAGTGGCTGGTACTTTAGGCTACCTTTTTCACGTTGCCATTATTGAGTTTTTGCAACGGCCACTACATCAGACCCTGTACTACACAACTCCTGCCGGCAACTTTAACTTTATTATGAAAGTTTGTGCCATTTTTGGCATCACGGTCGCTATTCCGCTGCTTATTTATAACTTAGTGAGCTTTTTGGAGCCAGCCATTAACAAGATGCTTAAACGGCGCTCTATTACAACTGTGGCGCTAATGTCGTTAGTGTTGGGCGTGGCCGGGGCGGTGTTTGCTTATTACGTGGTTGTGCCAATGTCACTGCAATTCTTCTTTGGATTTAAGATTAAGGGCATCAGTCCGCTAATATCAGCCGACGATTATTTGAATTTCATTCTAACCTGCATCATGTCGTTTATCTTGATGTTCCAATTGCCGCTTCTCATTTTATTTATAAATCACATTAAGCCGTTGCAGCCCAAAAAACTACTTAAGTACGAGCGCCATGTGATTGTCGGTAGCCTAGTAATTGCTTTGGTGTTGCCTTTTACTTACGACCCGCTGACGCAGTTTTTGATCGCTGCCCCTATTATTATCCTGTTTAACCTGTCAGTGGCATTGGTTTGGCTAGTTAACCGCAAGCAGCTGAAAATCGAGCGCAAGCTGGCTCAGTCGGCTAGGCGAGTGGCGCCGGTTGTTCAGCCAGTTATTAACACCGATAAGCCAAAGCCTACCTTGGCGCTGCCTCAGCCTAGTTTTAGGCCGGACTTTTCGATGGTGGCTGGCTCATTTCGAGCCGAACCAAAAAGTCGAGTGACTGGTTCGCTGGTTCGTAGGCCGCTGTTTGATGTGGCCGGTCCGGCTTTACCGCGCCGCAACTTTTTGGATCTAACGCCTAACGGTCGCACCGATCTAAATCGAGTACAATAGTCTATATGAAGTTGTTGCTGTCGATTGCTGCCGTGGCTGCCGTGCTGGTTTTAGCCGAGGGGCTGTGGCGGCACAAAAGGCTGAGAGGCGAATCAAACCGCAAACTGGTGCACATTGTAATCGGTACTTTTATCGCTTTCTGGCCCTATTTTTTGAGCTGGCCCCAAATACGCTGGCTAAGTCTCGGTGGCCTACTCTTGGTTTTGTTGGCTAGTCAAAGCAAACACTTCCATGTGGGCTATGACGTCAACCGCCGGGGGCACGGCGACCTCTTTTTCCCAATCGGCGTAGGGTTAGCTTCTTTTATAAGTCCATCGCCGTTGATATTTACGATTGCGATTTTGCATCTGTCGTTAGCCGACGGTCTGGCGGCCATAGTTGGCCTGCGGTTTGGAAGGGGGCATCAATATAAGATTCGGCAGTATATGAAAACGGTGCTTGGTACTTTGACGTTTTGGCTAGTGTCGACCCTGATTCTGGCGGTTGGTTTGTTGGCAAGCCCAGTACATTTAAGCTGGCCGCTGTGGCCATTGCTGGTTTGGCTGCCATTAGCTGCCACTCTGCTAGAGAACGTGGCTGTAGCTGGCCTGGACAACTTGGCAGTACCGCTGCTGATCATCTTAGTTTTGCGTTTAGCTAAAGTCAGCTAGACAATACTGTCGGCGCCGCGCCAGGGACCGTGAGCCCGTAGGGCATTAAATATAACGGTCACGTCGACTACTTCTTGCAAGGCGGCGCCGTAGATTGGCTTAAAATGGCCTGTGGCAAAGAGTAACATCAGGGCGATGCTTATAAAAATGCCGATTAGGATGCTTTGGCGGGCGATAAAAAAGGTTCGCTGGGCAATGTCTACTGCTGTGCCAACTCGGCTTAGATCGTCTAGCATGATGACGACGTCAGCTGATTCGCTAGCGGCCGCAGAGCCACGGGCACCCAAAGCGATACCAACGTCGGAGGCGGTTAGGACTGGTGCGTCGTTGACGCCGTCGCCTACAAATGCAACTGGCCGATTAGTAAGGGCTTCGACAACGCGCAGTTTGTCGGCAGGTAAGCAGTCGGCCGAAACGTCGGTGACACCAAGTTGTTTGGCGAATACATTGGCGCTGCGAACTGAGTCGCCAGTGACCATCAAGATGTGTTTAATGCCGGCTTGCTTAAGGCGCTGCAGAGTGGACTTGCTCTCGCTGCGCAGGCTATCGTTGAAGCTAATCGAACCGGCTAACTTGCCATCGATAGCCACCAGCGCTGTAGTGGATGTGGCTTGTTGATACTTAGCTGGCAGCTTAATGCCAGAGTCTATTAGTAGAGAGGCTTTGCCAACAATTACGGCTTGGCGATTAACCTGACCTAGCAAACCGCGACCGGCTGTTTCTCGGGCTCCCTTAACTTTTACTAGTTTAATTTTTTGTTGCTGAGCTTTGGTAACAACGGCCTGGGCTAGACTGTGGTTAGAGTGTTGTTCGAGGCTGCCGGCGGCCAGCAGAACGTCATTTTTGCTAAAACCATTAATGGCTGTCACGCTGTCGACGGTTGGTTGCCCGACTGTTAGGGTGCCGGTTTTATCGAAGGCCATAGTCTTGACAGCCGCCAATTTTTCGAGGGCAGAACCGGTTTTAACAATGATACCGTGCCGGGCGGCCCGGCTCATGCCTGAGATGAGGGCAATTGGAGCGGCCAGCAGTAGTGGGCAAGGTGTGGCTACCACAATGACTTCTAAGAAGCGTAGCGGGTTGCCGCTAATGGCCCAAACCGACCCGGCAATGATATAGGCAATAATTGTAAAGGGAATGCTATAGCGGTCGGCTAGTCGCACAAATGGTGATTTATTGCTGGCAGCGCTACGCACTAACTTAATAATTTGCTCGTACTGGCTATCGGCTGCCACGCGCAAGGCCTTGATTGTGATAACGCCATCTAGGTTGACGGCACCACTGAGTAGCTCGTCGCCGACGGCTTTGTCGACTGGCAAACTTTCGCCAGTTAAGCTCGATTCATCTAAACTAGTGTGGCCCTCGATGAGCACGGCGTCGACTGGGATTAGCTCGCCGGCCTTAATAGTTAACTTGTCGTTGGTTTTGACGGCGCTCACCAAGATATCGATTAGCTTACCGCCCTTTAGTAGGTGAGTTTTCTTAGGGGCGCGGCTGATTAGGCTGTCCAGTTCGGTTTTGGCTCGCTTCTCGGCATAGTCTTCCAAGGCCTCGCCGCCAGTTAACATGAGCACAACGACCATGGCTGTCCAGTACTCGCCTAGCAAGACGGAGGCTACGATAGCGGTGGCAGCCAGGATATCGATGCCGTACTGTCCATCGCGGACGTCCTGAAGCATACCCCACAGCAAAATAGCGGCTGACACCATGGCAGTGACACCTAGAATTATGTGGGCTGCCCAGTGCACGCCGCCAACGTCTAGGGCGCCGCCGATGAGAATGGCAACCACTACGAGACTTAATTGCAAGTAGTCACGGGCAAAACGGTTAGTCCTCTTAAAGGTCTTTGTTAAGGTCATATATTCTCCTGTATCTGTTACTTAGTATAGCAAACCGAACCCCGATTGTGGACTCTATCTGGCCACACTCTGGTACAATAATGCCTATGGTTATATGGTTATGTCTACGCTGGTGGTATGGCGGTGGCTGGGAATGGGCAATTAAGCGGGCCATCGGTCAGCGCCTGCGCTGGTGTAACGAGACTTTTTCGATCACCAGTTTAATGCGTACCTGGGCCTCTCCTTTTAAGCAAATCTATAGTAAGGGCAATACCAACACTATTGACCTTAAGGTCCACGCCTTGATTGATAATGTGGTGTCACGATTGGTTGGGATGGCAGCTCGGACGGCCATCATTGTGGCTGGCCTGATATCGGCTTTGTTTGTACTAATCACTGGAATTACTTTTGTAGCCTTGTGGCCTTTAGCGCCTTTGGCCTTACCAATATCGATTGCCTTGATTGTCTTTGGAGTTGGCAAATGAGTGCCGAAGATCGGGCAGCCAAAGCCCGCTTCGCACGGTTTTTTGATGCCAAATGGCTGCGGGTGATCTTATGGATCCTGGAACTGATTTCGCTAATTGCTTGGTTTTGGTGGGCCTTGATCGACCATCAAATGGTGGCTCATTTGTTGTTTGGGCTCAGTGGCAGTATTGCTGTGCTACTGTTCTGGTATTACGGTGAGCTGATGGAGCTAGAACCGGCTCAGGCCATTAATAACGCCAACGATGTACGGCTGGTTTTGGAGCGGCATTTATTGGCTAGACTAAAGCCCAATATGACTCCAGCTCAGTTGGCAAAACTGGTAGAGCGTCAACCAGGTGGTTACTTTTTTGCTTCTCGCTATGGTCTTGGTCAGGACTTTTTGCAAACCGTTTGTGCTACCAGCGGCGACTGCAACGCTGTTTGGCAAGAGGCCTTAAGCTTGGCTCGAACTAGTCAAAGTAAGCAAGTAGATTCGGTGGTTTTAGTGGTGGCCTTAATATTGTCTGCCCACAACCCGGATCAATTATTAGCGCCACTGGAGCTCGATAGTCAGGATATTGTGGCTGGCATTGGCTGGTATCACCACATGGAGCAAATGATTGAACGCCAGAAAGATAACCGGCACTACGGCGGTATTGGCCGCGATTTTAGCTTTGGCTGGGCGCCGTTGCTTAACCGGGTGGCCTACAACGTTACCAATGACATTCTGAGCGGCGGCATAGTTCGGCGATCGGTTGCAAGCCGTTTGCCCACCTTGGACCAGATGGTTCATCTACTGAGCCAGCCAGGGCGGCGGAACGCTACCATTGTTGGTGAATCCGGAACCGGCAAGACTACCTTGGTGCACACTTTGGCGCAGCGTTTACTGCTCGACCCTAAATCGGTACCAGCCGACTTGCGTTATCAGCAGGTTATGGAGCTCAATGCCTCGCGCTTAATTTCTATGGCCAAAGGCCGTGGACAGCTGGAGGAACTGCTGATTCGGGTGTTTAACGAAGCTATTAGTGCCAAGAATGTGATCATCTTTTTGGACGAGGCCCAGCTGTTTTTGCGGGATGGCACCGGCTCGGTTGATTTATCGAGCTTACTTTTGCCGGTTTTGGAGGGAGGCGCCCTTAAGATTGTCATTTCACTGAGCGACCAGGAGTGGCTAAAATTATCGCAAACCAATTCTGGTTTAGCACAGCTACTTAATAGGGTAGTGGTCAGCCCTTTGGAC
>JBDTKG010000072.1:0-11797 GCA_039935435.1 Saccharimonadales bacterium (SeqCode)
ATGTCATGGGGCTAGTTGAGCAGGCTGGCCGCGCCCTAGAGGAGCAACTATATGTCTAAGAAGCCAACTATAGCCGAGCTAACGCAACAAGTCGCCGATCTTACCGACGCCCTGCAGCGCGAGCGCGCCGATGTTATCAATGTCCGCCGCCAGCACAGCGACCAGTTTGCGCGTCTACAAAATCACACAAAAACTCAAGTAATTACAGATCTATTGCCAGTTATTGATAATTTTGAACGGGCCCTTAAGCACGTTCCTGCCGACTTGGTCGACAATGATTACGTCAAAGGTGTGCAAGGCGTAGTCAAGCAGTTCGAACAGACTCTGCAGCAAATGGGTGTAAAGCGCATAAAGACTGTTGGTGAAGTGTTTGACCCCTCACTGCACCAAGCAGTTAGCATGGAAGACGGCGATGGCCAGGTAGAAGTTGTTTGCGAAGAACTTCAACCCGGCTACCGCTTAGGCGATCAAGTAATTCGTCACGCAATGGTTAAAGTTAAAAATGAATTAGAAAAGAAGGAGAAATAATATGAGTAAAATTATCGGGATAGACTTAGGAACAACCAACAGTGCGATGGCTGTTATGCAAGCTGGCAAACCAGAGATTATCGCTAACAGCGAAGGCAACCGAACCACGCCAAGCGTGGTGGCTCTCAATAAAAATGGCGAACGCTTGGTTGGCCAGGTGGCTCGCCGCCAACAGGTGACCAACCCTAAAAACACTATTTACGAAGTTAAGCGCCTGATCGGCCGTAACTGGAGCGACAAAGAGGTCCAACGTGACCTCAAATTGATGGGCTACGAAATGGTCAAATCCGGTAACGGCGTAAAAGTTAAAATGGGCGATAAAGAGTACAGCCCCGAAGAAATCAGCGCCATGATTTTGGGCAAGCTCAAAGCTGATGCCGAAGCCTTTTTGGGCGATACCGTCAGCGAAGCCGTTATTACTGTGCCAGCTTACTTTGATGACTCGCAGCGTCAAGCTACTAAAGATGCTGGTAAAATTGCCGGCCTAGAGGTTAAGCGAATTATTAACGAGCCAACCGCTGCCGCTTTGGCCTACGGCCTTGATAAAGGTAAAAAAGCCGATGAAAAAATTGCCGTTTACGATTTAGGTGGCGGTACCTTTGATGTCTCTATCCTAGAGCTAGGTGACGGCGTTTTTGAGGTAAAAAGCACCAACGGCGATACTCACTTGGGCGGCGCCGACTTTGACCGCGTTTTGGTCAATTACTTTGCCGATGAGTTCAAAAAAGAGCACGGCCTGGACATCACTGACGACAATGCCGCTATGCAACGTCTGCGCGATGAAGCTGAAAAGGCCAAGATTGAGCTAAGTACAACCAACGAAATTAACATCAACCTACCATTCTTGACAGCTGATGCTGACGGGCCTAAGCACTTTGAGCACAAACTAACCCGCGCCAAACTAGAAAGCCTAGTTGGCGACCTCATTGACAAAACGGCGACTCCTTGCGAGAAGGCATTAAAAGATGCCGGCCTGAAAGCTAGCGACATTGATGCCGTAGTTTTGGTGGGCGGTATGACTCGTATGCCAGCCGTTCAAGAAAAAGTTAAGAAAATTTTTGGCAAAAATCCCATGAAGGGTGTTAACCCGGACGAAGTTGTGGCCATAGGAGCTTCCATTCAGGGCGGCGTTTTGCAGGGCGACGTCAAAGACGTGCTGCTGCTAGACGTCACACCTCTGAGTTTGGGAATCGAAACTTTGGGCGGCGTATCCACCAAACTGATTGAGCGCAACACCACCATTCCAACCAGCAAATCCGAGACCTTTAGTACAGCTGCCGACAACCAACCACAAGTAGAAATCCACGTAGTTCAAGGTGAGCGCGAAATGGTCACCGATAACAAATCACTGGGACGATTTGTCCTAGATGGGATCCCTTCGGCGCCGCGCGGTGTTCCACAAATTGAGGTTACCTTTAACCTAGATGCCAACGGTATTTTAAATGTCAGTGCCAAAGACAAAGGTTCGGGCAAAGAGCAGAGCATTACCATCCAAGGCAGCTCGGGCCTCAGCAAAGACGAAGTCGAGAAGATGGCCAAAGAAGCCGAAGCTCACGCCGAAGAAGACAAAGCCAAGCGCGAAGCCATTGACGCCCGCAACATTTTAGACAGTGCCGTTTACCAAGCCGAAAAGCTCAAGAACGACAATGGCGATAAAGTCAGCGATGACGACAAAAAGGTCATCGACGAAGCCGTAGAAGCTGCTAAAAAAGTTGTTGCCGACGAGAAGGCCGACAAAGAAGCCCTAGAAGCGGCCGCTAAGGAACTTAACGACAAGACCATGCCAATCGGCTCCAAGCTCTACGAAGAAGCGGCCAAGGCCGAATCCGAAAAATCTTCCGAAGGCGCCGACGAAAAGGCCGAGGACTCTAAAGAATCTGCCGCCACCGAAGGCGAAGTAGTCGACGATAAAGACCCTAAGGACAAGTAAACGATGTCTTTGCTTGGCAGTGCTAATAACTCTGTAAATTTAGTAAAGGCTGCTTTAGACGCTAAAATGGCCATTGCTTCGGCTGACGAGAAGGAGAAACTAGCTGATGCTAAACTTGCGCTCGCTGATCTGAAGCAACTTATTGCTGACCTCAAGGAAAAAATTTTATCGCTTCAGGATAGTCTTAAAATAAAGAATGAATTTAGGACAGAGCAAGGTGTCCAGTGGAAGACTAACGATAGTGGTAAGGTCCAGCCGTTTTGTCCAGTCTGCTATTCTAACGATAAAATAGTTCCTCTGCAAAAGGCATACGATGGGGAGCGTAAAGAAAATACGCGCTGGATTTGTCCTGACACAACATGCGGTGCCAACTACAACCCATGGGAATACAAAGAGCCAGAACAGTCACCACCACAATGGCAAGGTTTCATATAATGAAGCAATTTTGTCAGCTGTGGCTGACTTGTGCCAATACCGTAGAAGCTGACACAATAGCTCAAGCGCTCCTAGATGAGCACTTGGTATCCTGTGTTAAGCAGACCGAAGTTAACTCGGCGTTTTGGTTTAAAGGCCGCAAAGAATCGAATGAAGAAGTGCTGCTGGTAATGGACTCCCGTTCGGATTTGTTCGAGGCAGCCGAAGCCGCAGTTGCCAAGCTTCATAGCTACGATACGTTTGTTTTGCAGGCTATGCCAGTGCTGGCTGTTTCAAAAAAAGCCCAGCTGTGGCTAAAAGAGGAATTAAAGTAAATGGCTAAGCGCGACTATTACGAAGTTCTGGGTATTGGCAAAACGGCCAGCGCTGATGAGATTAAAAAGGCTTTTCGTAAAAAAGCTATCGAGCTGCACCCCGACCGAGGTGGTGACGAGGCCAAGTTTAAAGAGGCCAACGAAGCCTACGAGGTGCTAAAAGATGCCAGCAAGCGCCAGCGTTACGACCAGTTTGGTCACGCTGGCGTCGGTGGCAATGCGGGTGGTGGCCCGGGTGGCAACCCGTACGCCGGTTTTGGTGGCCAAGGCCAGAACATCAATTTTGATTTTGGTGATTTGGGGCTAGGCGACATTTTTGGTAACTTTTTTGGCGGCGGTCGTCAGGCTAGTCAGCAGCAGCAACGCCGCGGCCAGGATATTAATGCTGCTATCGAAATAACTTTTGAACAGGCTATCTTTGGGGCCGAAATCGATGTCCGTTATGCTGCTCAAGCCGAATGTTCACATTGCAAGGGCACAACGGTTGAGCCAGGTCACGAGATGATTACATGTCCAGAATGCAAAGGCTCTGGCCAGGTAACTAGGCTAACCCGGACCATCTTTGGAAATATCCAGCAGGCTAGCATTTGCCCTAAATGCCAGGGTGCTGGCAAGATCCCCGAAAAGGTTTGTACAGTTTGCCGGGGCAATGGCACAGAGTCCAAAAACCGCGATCTCAAAATTAAGGTACCGGCTGGCATTGATGATGGCACAACTATCCGTTTGCGTAGCCAAGGCAACGCTATTGGCCGCGGCGAAAGTGGCGACTTGTTTGTTGACGTACGCGTTAAATCCCACAAGCAATTTACGCGCGAAGGCGACTTGGTATTGAGCCAAGAAAAAATTGGTATGGTGCAAGCCGCTTTAGGCACCGAAATTGACGTCGCCACGGTTGATGGTCCAGTGCGCATGAAGATCCCGGCCGGCACTCAGAGCGGCAGCGATTTTAAGCTTTCCGGTCACGGCGTCACCCACTTGCGCAGCACCAACCGCGGTGCGCACATAGTCACAATTGTGGTCGAGACGCCCACCAAGCTCAGTAAAGAACAACGAGCCTTACTAGAACAATTACAAGCAGGTTCCCAAAAAAGCCACTGGCGCTAAACCAGCCCAACCAAGCATAAGCTATTGTATCAGAGCTTCAAAAGTGTTATAATATTGCAATGTCCGACCGCATATCTGAATTTACGCTCACGCAGACTCAATTAGTTGAAGCTGTTGAAGGCCAACTGCCTTCGTCAGAACTAGCCGATCTGGATTCGATTGATACTACTTTTACGCTTACAGACGAAGCAACCATGCAAGCATTCAAAGAGCTGGCGGAAGGTCGCCCAGTAGCTCCAGAGGCGCTCGTTTTTTTAGGCGGAGTTGCCCTGTTAGTCGATGATGTTATTAAGCAGAAAGACGTGGAAAACGGAGTATTACGAGTTGAAAATGCGAAGGTACAAGCCGACAAAGAGGAGTCTGATCGCCTCGCTAAAACTGATTCTCTGACAGGTGTCTATAACAGGTCGGCCACCGGCGACATTATTAGCCGGGCAGCCATTGCTGTGCTCAAGGACACGACAAGCCGGAAAGTGCTGGAGATTGACTTTGTCGATATCAACTATCTCAAGGATGTTAACGATATTTTTGGCCACATCTACGGCGACATGCTTATTAAGCGGGTGGCCAATAGTATCAAGTCGTGGGTACAGGTATTAGGCATTGGGCTTGAGGTAGTTCGCAATGGAGGAGATGAGCTGACGACGGGTGGCGCAGTAGACCGGATACGTATGGAGGACACAGGTAGCCTACAGGATTGGGTTAACCGCGAATTGATGGGCTTTGTTGATGAGTTGCCAGCTAGCAATCGTCGTCAAAGAAAGGCGCACAGAAAGCTCGGTTCAATTATCAGTGTCAGTGTAGGCACTGTCTTCTTTGAAAAGGCAGCAGTTCAAGCCGAAGTTGACAGGGTTAGAGACGACAGCCTCAATATTGAGACCGAGTTGCAAGAGCCTACCGTCGTATTTCCAATTGATGTCAAGAAGCAACTATTTCCTAACAAACCAGATCCTAAGGAACTTGAAAAAATCAGCCTGGAAGACATAAAAGCGCAAGTGCGCAGCTTACCCTCTAAAGAACGAGCTAGACTGGCTGACGGTATAGCTTTGGAGCGGGTTATTGAGCGCGTTCACAAGCCGGCTGATGATGAGATGTATGAGAATAAGATAGCCATGAAAAAGCGTCACCGACGAGGTCAACCAACTATTGTTCAGCCTAAGGCTGGCCGCCGCTCAGTTCGTTAAACACCTGTACAAAATGCTTGGCTTAGATGATAATTAAAGCATGAAACGTTTGGTTGATTCTGAGCTAGGGTTTATACCGATGTTAGTAGTGCTAGCTTTGGCGCTGGTGGGAGTGATTGTGCTGGCGTATCTGCGAGTGGCTCATCTCAGGCGCTAGTTGACCGCTGATCGACCAAACATGCTCAAAGCGACAAATGAACACTAACCCCTTGAATAGTTGCACAAAATATGTTATGATTGTAACAGTTAAGAATAACCAGTTTACGAGCCATCACTAGGAGTTAATAAATGTCAGACAGCCCGATGATTATTGGTCACCACGAGCAGATTCAGATTGTGGATCATGCTGTTGCTGATATTCCGGCCAAAATCGATACCGGTGCAAATAGCAGCGCTATCTGGGCCAGTAACATTGCCGAGCATGATGGTTTGCTCAATTTTACTTTGTTTGGTGCTGGCTCAGTTTACTTTACTGGCGTGGTTCTGCAGACCGACAAATACCGGGTTATTTCTATTAAAAACTCGTTTGGCGAAAGTGAGTATCGCTACATAGTGACTCTAACAATTAAGATTGCTGGCAAGCGCTATAAGGTGCACTTTACATTGGCCGACCGCTCACGTAGTAATTTCCCAATGTTGCTAGGCAAGCGGTTTTTAAACAAAAAGTTTTTAGTCGACGTCTCGCGTAATCATCTGCTAGAGGATAATCAAAAGGCTGGTCCGCAAAAAATCTTGGTATTGTGTAGCGCACTAGATGCTGCCAAACAGGAATTCTTTGCCAAGGTGGCTGCTGCGGCATCGGCGCAGGTGTCCGTTCATCACTACAAAGATTTACTGTTTCGCTTTGGCGAAAAGCCACAAGTCCAACTGCGCACCAGCCAGGGGCTGGTTGATGTGGCCGACTTTGACCTAGTGTACTTCAAGAGCCATAAAAGTAATTTGGAGGCAGCTATGGCTGTTGGCCGATACCTGCACTACCGTAATGTTAATTTTATCGATCGGGAGTTTGGTCAGCTTGTGTCGCGCAGTAAGCTGAGCGAAATGATGCAGCTGCAAACATTTGGGCTGCCAGTGCCCAGCGGAGTGGTGGCTAGTCACCAGTTACTACTGGAGCAGGCAAAGTCTATTACTGATGAGCTGGGCTGGCCAGTAATTGTAAAAGACGTTTTCTCCGACAAAGGCATCAATAATTACCAGGTGCAGAATATGGCCGAGCTTCGTAAAATTCTGGAAAAAGCAGCCGACAAGCAACTGTTTGTGATTCAAAAGCTGATTACTAACAACGGTTATAGCCGAGTGTTGGTGATGGGTAAGGAAGCTAAGCTGGTGATTAGCCGCTTGACCTTAAAGTCTGAGCAAAAGAAACTGGATCCGCAGAAGCAGCACCTGGATAATATCCGCGGTGGCATTAATGCCTCGCTGCAGCCAGTGGAATCAGCCGATGCTACCATGATTAGCTTGTCGCAGAAAGCGGCTGATGTCATGCAGCGCCAGGTAGCCGGAGTCGATATCTTGCAAGACAAACAGACGGGCAAGTGGTATATTCTGGAAGTTAACTCTAGCCCGCAGCTAATTACCAAGAAGTTTTCCGATGAGAAGGCTCAGGCAATGGGACAGTACTTAAAGCGCGAAGCAGAAAGATGGTATTTATGAAGATTGTAATTTTATCTAAAGGTCCGGGCAATTACTCAACCAAGCGCCTCAAGGAAGAGGCCAAGTTACGCGGTCATGACGTTCGAATTGTGGATTACACCAAGTGTTATGTAACCCTAGAGCGTAATAACCCAGTGGTTCGTTATAACGGTGAAGACCTCAAAGACATTGATGTTGTTATTCCCCGGATTGCTTCTAGCTTAACTAAGTACGGCTCGTCGATTGTGCGCCAGTTTGAGATGCAGAATGTTTTTACGACCACTAGCTCGATTGCCCTGGTGCGAGCCCGAGATAAACTGCGCAGCATGCAACTGATGGCCAAAGCCGGCGTGGGTATTCCCAAGACCATTTTTGCCCGCGAAACCGCCGAAACGGAAGACATTATTGAGCAGGTGGGCGGCGTGCCGATGATCATTAAGGTAGCCCGCGGCACACATGGCAAAGGTGTTGTATTAGCCGAAACCAAAAAAGCCGCCGAAGCAGTAATGCAAGCTTTTTACGTAGAGGGCGTGAGCTTTTTAATTCAGGAATTTATTAAAGAATCGGCTGGCACCGACATTCGGGCCTTCGTGGTTAATGGTAAAGTAGTAGCTAGCATGCAACGTCAGAGCTTGGACGACGACTTCCGCTCTAATCTACACCAAGGCGGCAGTGGAACGGTTATTAAACTGACTGACGAAGAGAAGAAAACTGCCCAACGAGCGGCTAAAGCTATGGGCTTAAGTATTTGCGGTGTCGATATGATGCGCTCCGATCGTGGCCCATTGGTTCTAGAAGTCAACGCTAGTCCGGGCTTTGCCATCGAAAAAGTGACTGGCCGTAATGTGGCTGGCAAAATCATGGATTACGTTGAACAAAACGCCAAAAGCAAGCGCGGTAAGCGTGATAAAGTCGGCGCCTAAGACGCAACCTTTTGGCCACTGTTAATTGATGGCTTAATTTATGACGCTCATGCTATGATGAGCACATGATAATGCAAAACTTGGCCTTGATCCTGGCAATTGCTATTCCAATAGTGTTGGTTCTGTTGTTGCGCAGTAATGGCCCGGTTGTTTTTTTGAGTCTGTGCGTGGGGGCCTTGCTGGTCCGTTTCGTTGGCAGCGATGCCAGTTTGGTGGGATCGGCTTTGGGTAATAATGCCTCAGTGGCTAGTAACTACTCACAACTTGGTTTGTTGTTGATACCGCCAATTTTAAGCTTACTAATTTTGCGCCGCTCCATCCGGGGCCCCAAAGCATTATTTAATGTTCTGCCAGCGGTGGCCGTAGGCTTGGTGGGGGTGCTGTTAGCCGTGCCATTGTTACCCGGCGGCGTCCAGCATAGCCTGACTACTACCAACGGTTGGAGTCTATTGGTGCACCAGCAGGAGATCGTAGTCATAGCTAGTAGCTTGGCGTGTTTAATTGTGCTGTGGATGGCACCGCACCACGCGGCCGACAAAAAGCACCGCAAACACGCCTAACCTGCGCCTATTCTAATTGACATTTTGCCTAAAAAACGCATAATAGAAGAGTTAATTTAAGAAGTTAAATTGAGTTATGGGCCCATAGCTCAGCTGGTTAGAGCACCTGCCTTTTAAGCAGGGTGTCGTGGGTTCGAGTCCCACTGGGCCCTCCAAACAAAGTGCCTCACTAAAGTGGGGTATTTTGTTTGGAGAATCTAGCCGAGAACCCAAACCGCGCAGCGGTGGGTTCGGTCATTAAGCCCGCGCGCAGAAGCTGGCTTCGAGCACGGGCGCAAATGTGCGCTGCCCCACTGGGCCCTCCAGTCTAGTCATTTACTATTTACACCCTCGCTCTATATCCTTAGAACAAAGGTGTAATTTTTTATCTTTAGGATAAGCTGCTTTCAGGCAAGTCCACACGAGACGGTTACATTTTACTAATTAAGTATTGACTTAATTAAGGCACACGTTTATTATGGGGTTATGGAAAAACTAGACAAGTTTTACGCACTATCCGCTCCAATACGCAGAGAAATCATTGCTCTACTTTCGGAAGGAGAACAACTTACAGCTACTGCTATTGCTGAAAGTTTTCGTGTTAGCCCTTCTGCCATATCACAACATCTAAAAGTATTGCTTAACACTGATATTGTACAAATGCACAAGCAAGCACAGCAGCGTATCTACCAGCTAAACTCAACAGCCATTCAAGAGCTAGAGTCGTGGGCTGGTGAAATAGTCGCTCAGCTTGATAAGGTCGGACAAGCGGTTGAGAGCCAAGTTCCTAAATCTTCGTCCAAGGAGGCGACCAAATAATGTCAAACGCACTGCTAACCAGACCAGAAGTTATTGCCCCAGTTGCCGAAGCGCAGCAGCAAAACGACCACCGCTTCTTTGACCCTAGAAGCCCTGAACAGCCAGAGCAGGTGCTGGGCATTGAGACCGAAGCCATATTGCGGCTCAGTAGGGCTGCAACTGCGCTAGGAGCTTTACCACCCAGAGTTAATCTTGGGTTGTACGCATTGCCTGACGCTGTTCGTTTAGTACCACTTGTACAGGAAATGCAGTTAGGTGCAACACTAGCACCCGAAGACGTTAGACCATACAGGAAGCCAATTAAAAAGTTGAGTATGGAGGTTGGCTTCGCCGATAAAGCAGCGGCCACTGCTGGTGCGCTTGCTGTCGGTATTCCCCTTAGACGTGCATTGAACCGTAAGATTGAGCGTGAGTTTCCTGTTCGTGCAGCCGAAGCCATAGATAAAGCCAGAGAAGCCGTTGCCAGCATTGAGCGTGAGGTGGACTTCGTTGCCAGCTTTGAGAATCCTAAAGAACAATTTGTTACCGAGATAAACGCTTTGGCAGAGACTGTCAGTACAGCAATAACCCAACAAAGAGATAGGCGTGTTCGCAGTAATGTGCAGGTTGAGGCAGAGCCTGAAACACCCAGAGGAATTGCGGGTTTCTTCACCAAGGCAGTTCGTAAGGTGCGTAGTTTCTTCGGTATGTTCAGCCGAAATAAACTAGCAGTAAACCCCGAAATCACCGCCTATGACGCAGGTGCTGGCATTGAGCAGACGCTGGGGTCGCTTTCTAGAAATCAGGGTGCTGCCGAAAGCCGTTTCCCAATGCTTTCAAAGCTAGTTCTTGACCGCTTACCTAGTAATATGCCCCTTACTAAAGACCGTCTAGCCCTAGTTGCGCCAGAAATACTTAACTTCCTGTTCTCAACTTCGCCCGATGACGAAAGGGGCAACCGTTTGATTGACAGCGTCAATCGTAATCCTCACGAACTGAGGTTTGTTACACGCCTTAAGAAGCACTATGGTCGCTATTCACTTGAAGGCATACAACGTGCTTCCAATACTTTACTGCCAGCCATACGAGACGTACTACCGACTGAGGGCGCAAAGGTACGAGAAACATTTGCACAAGCCCAAGAACTGCTACAGCGCAAACAGCCTGATGACGAAGTAATAGGTGATGAAGAATCTGCAACTGCTCAGCCCGAATCTGTTCGTAAAGGCTTCCGCAATCGTCTAAAGAAGCTGTTTCGTAAGTCCAATAGATGACAAGATTGGGTGCTAGCCCTACAATCAATCTACCGCCGATCATAACTAAGCTGAGTCTGTTTATGGGCAGTGTACTTATCACCGATGATACCCCTCCAACGCTCCATCTCCTCTACCAAGGAGTGTAAATTATCTGTGCGCTGCACCTCCAAATAAAACGGCTCACCAATAGGTGGGTCTTTTTGTTTGGCATGCACAAGTCGAGAACCCAAACCGCGCAGCGGTGGGTTCGGTCATTGAGCCCGCGCGCAGAAGCATGCTTCGAGCACGGGTGCAAATGTGCGCTGCCCCACTGGGCCCTCCGTTACGGTTATGTTTTAAGCTCCTCTATCTAGGGAAGTTTTTTGTTGCTATGCTATTGCTATGAATCCAAAGCCAATCGTTTCCCTATGTATGACTTCTGGTTTGCAGGAAAACCTATTCAATAGGGATGCCCGAAAACAGCTAGAAGAATACTGCCAGGTTCTAAGTTGGGTACCAGAGCAAGGCATTCTAAACACAAGCACGGATATCTTGTTAGCCAGCTGGGGGGCTCCACAGTTTGATGCAGAGTTCTTAAAAGCTGTGCCCAATCTCAAAATGATTGCCTACGCGGCTGGTACGGTGAAAAAGATTGTTACTGACGATTTTTGGGCAAAGGATATACCAATTACATCTGCGGCTGCAGCTAACGCTGTTGCTGTAGCCGAGTACACCGTCTCGGCCATGGTGTTCATGGCTAAGAACATACGCCATGGCTCAGAGCAGTACGCGAGTGATGATAAGCAAAAGTTCGTTGCTCTTCGCGACATGCCGCGAGGTTTTAACGGGCTAAACGTTGGTATTGTGGGAGCGTCACACGTTGGCCGCGAGGTCATTCGGCTGTTGAAATCGTATAACGTGCAGGTTGCCGTTTATGACCCGTATTTAAGCAAGGAAGAAGCTACCACCTTAGCTGTTCAAAAAATGGAGCTAAACGACTTTATGGCTTGGTCTGACGTAGTGAGCGTGCATGCACCAAAGCTACCCGAGACTACGCACCTGATTGGCCGCGAACAGCTATCAATCATGAAAAAGGGAAGCTTCTTTATTAATACTGCACGTGGCACAATCGTGGACTACGAAGCACTTGTCGAGATAACCCCCCAAAACAATAT
>JBDTKG010000073.1:0-2253 GCA_039935435.1 Saccharimonadales bacterium (SeqCode)
GCCACGACCAGCAATGTTGGTAGCCAGTGTGATGGCTCCCTTTTCGCCGGCTTTAGCTACAATTTGGGCTTCGCGCTCGTTATTCTTGGCGTTCAATACTTGGTGAGGCACGCCGGCTTTGCGTAGCAGACTATCTAAGAGCTCGTTTTTTTCGATAGAAGCCGAGCCAATTAGGACTGGCTGACCCTTCTGATGTAACATTTTTACTTCGGTAATAATGGCTTTGAACTTACCTGCCTCAGTCTTGTAAATACGGTCTGGTTTATCTTGGCGGCGCAAAGGCTTGTTGGATGGCACCTGCACAACGCTCAATTCGTAAATCTGGTGGAACTCTTCGCTTTCGGTTTCGGCTGTTCCGGTCATACCAGATAGCTTTTCGTACAAACGGAAATAGTTTTGGAAAGAAATTGTAGCCAGCGTCATCGACTCCTCTTGAACCGGTACCGCCTCTTTGGCCTCGATAGCTTGGTGCAGACCCTCGTTGTAGCGGCGACCTTTTAGTAAACGGCCGGTGAACTCATCGACAATGACCACTTCGCCGTCGCTGGTAACCACATAGTCTTTATCGAGCTTAAAAAGAGCTTTGGCCCGCAGGGCTTGCTCTAGGTGATAGATGGTCCGAATATTGTCGGTGCCATACAGGTTATCTAGCCCCAAAATCTTTTCGACAGCCTCCACGCCATCATCGGTCAAAACGACTGCTTTGCGCTTTTCGTCGACCTCATAATGCTCTTCTTTACGCAGCTGACGAACCACTTTGGTGAACTGTTCGTAGGAGGCGGCGTTGGTCATGGACGGCGCCGAGATAATAAGCGGCGTTCGGGCCTCATCGATTAGAATCGAGTCAACTTCGTCGACTATAGCGTAGTGCAGCGGCCGTTGGCGCAGCTGATCGACCTCGCGGACCATGTTGTCGCGCAAGTAGTCAAAACCGAATTCGTTATTTGTTCCGTAGGTAACGTCGGCGGCGTAAGCCTCTTGGCGTGTGCAGGGTTTGAGGTGGCGCATCCGTTCGTCGCTATGCTTCTTGTTAATAAATTTAGGATCGTAGGTAAAGGACTCATCGGCAATGATAATGCCAACGCTGAGGCCCAAAAAGTCGTAAACCGGCGCCATCCAGCCGGCATCGCGCTGGGCCAAGTAGTCGTTAACGGTCACAACGTGCACACCCTTTTCGGTTAGGCCATTTAGATAAACGGCTAGCGTGGCCACCAGTGTTTTACCTTCGCCAGTCTTCATTTCGGCCACGCTGCCTTCGTGCAACACCATGGCACCGATTAGCTGAACATCGAAATGGCGCATGCCAACGATGCGGGTAGCGGCTTCGCGGGCAACCGCAAAGGCCTCGGGCAAAATAGCATCAAGACTAGACTTTTGGAGCTTTTTTTTGAGAATGTCAGATTGGGCCCGCAACTGCTTATCGGTCATCTTTTTGTATTTTGCAGACAGGTTGTTGATTTGCGTTACGCGCTTGCGCATCCGCTTAAGTGTTTTGACCTGTGGGTCGCCTAGCACCTTCTTAAAAATCTTCTTCATGAAAAAATGTTTTCCCTCTTAGAGTTTGCCTCTCAACCTATCCGGTATTCAAGTGTTTATTGTACCTCAGATGGGCCGCTGGTGCGAACCATTTTTAGGAACGACGCAAGTGAGCCACAAACCGTTGATGAATGCGCACAGGATTATGTTTGGCTTTATATTTTTTGAGCTGGCTTTGCAGTTTGGCCTCGACGATATCGACGGCCGCGTAGACGTTCATGGTGGCTTCTTTGGTGGTTAGAGTATCGTGAGGCAAACGCATGACAACCTCGCAGAGATGCTGAATTTTGCCATCTTTTTTGACCTGCTTGAGCCAAACTTCGGCATGAGCCGATTGGCGGGCTTTTCGAGGCATATACTTGTCGAGATGGCCGATCTTTTTGCCAACATATTTGCGCAAATCATCATCTAGCGTCTCGTGAACACCGTTAATTTGAATGTTTTCGATCATAGCTGCTTCTTCCCTCCCATGTAGGCCTGCAGGACTTTAGGAACTGTAATCTGACCGTCCTTAGTTTGATAATTCTCGATGATGGCCTTTAGAATTCGGCCAAATGCAAAGGCAGTGGCATCATTAGTGTGTACTAGCTCCAGCTGCCCGTCGGCCTTGCGAACCCGCGTTTGCAAGCGGCGGGCTTGATAATCGGTGGTGTAATCGGCGGTGTGAGTTTCGCGGTACTGAGCTTGGGCCGGCATCCAGGTGTTAATATCGATGCC
>JBDTKG010000074.1:0-6138 GCA_039935435.1 Saccharimonadales bacterium (SeqCode)
TTGCGGGCGTCTTTGTGCTTGCGCAGTTTTGCCAAAGCTTTGGCTTCAATTTGACGGATACGTTCGCGGGTAACGCTAAATTCTTGACCGACTTCCTCAAGAGTATGCGACTTGCCATCTTCTAGTCCAAAGCGCAGCTTAAGAATTTTTTGCTCGCGCTCGGTTAGGGCACCAAGCATATCCTTAACGTGTTCTTTAAGGAGTTGGCCGGTGGCGGCTTCTTCGGGGCTAACTGAGTCTTCGTCCTCAATAAAGTCACCCAAAACGCTGTCTTCTTCGTCGTCACGGACGCTAGCATCCAGGCTGGAGATGTCTTGCTTAATCTTCATGATATGTTCCACCTTTTCGGGGTCGATTTCCATCTCGGTGGCGATTTCTTCGTTGGTTGGCTCGCGGTTGAGCTCCTGAGTTAGGCGACGCTGCGTTCTGAGCAGTTTGTTAATGGTTTCGACCATGTGGACCGGAATACGGATAGTACGTGCTTGGTCGGCGATGGCCCTGGTAATGGCCTGGCGAATCCACCAAGTAGCGTAAGTACTAAACTTAAAACCTTTATCGGGGTCGAACTTTTCGACGGCCCGCAGCAAACCAGTGTTTCCCTCTTGAATTAGATCAAGTAGATCAAGTCCACGGCCAACGTAGCGCTTAGCGATCGAAACAACCAGTCGCATGTTTGCTTCGGCCATTTCGTCCTTGGCCTTTTTGTCGCCAGATACCACGCGTTGTGCCAAAGCTAATTCTTCGGGGGCCGTTAAAAGCGGGATCTTGCCAATCTCACGCAGGTACAAACGGACTGAGTCGTCGGCGATATCATCTAGGTAAGTTTGATCATCTAGAACGATTTCTTCTTCCTCGTCTTCTTCGGCTACCCATTCGCTACTAAAAGCGGCTGTTTTAGGATCAGTGGCACTGATAATTTTAAGTTTTAGCTCGGCCAGCTCCACATATAGCTCGTCGAGCGCATCGACATTCTCGGGAACGTCAGGAATGGCTTCAAAAATATCGCGCTGATCGACTTTACCGGCCTTTTTGGCTTTAGTCAGCAACTTCTTTTTGGCTTTAAGAAAATCTTTAGCGTCTGCTTGTGGAACTTTGGGGGCCTCGGCTTTGGCGGTTTTGGCGGTTTTTGCGGTTTTGGCGGCGGGTTTTTTAGCTTGTGGCATGAGTATCTCCTTGGGGGCTAGGTTTTAGCAAGTCATCGAGCGCTTTGGCTTGCTGTAATAATTGATTGATGGTCTTTTCGTCGCTGTCAGGCTGCCGGATAGCGGCCGTTAAAACAGCTTTTTGAGCTTTTACGTAGCGTTCTACCAGTCGGACCTGCAGTCGAGTGGCTTCGTAGCGAAGCTCTAGTGTCTCGAGGCCTTGGTAAAGTTCTTCAAATAATAATACTAACATTTTACTATATTCGGCGACCTTTTTCAAGCCCTCCACCGCTGTCGGTTGGCCCTTAAAGTCGGGGTTTGCCTGCAGAAAAGCCAACATCGCCTGAGCGTCCTCTTCCGGAAACATTTCAGGTCGAAGATCTTTTAGACTAACCCGCAAATTCGGCACCATTAAGGCCAGAGCTAATAAATGGATCTGAATTTTGATGACCTCGGCAGCTTTGGCGTCGAATTGAAGCGGTTGATGGCGGTTGCGCAGCGCCCGGGCCGGGCTGGTTGGTGCTGCCAGCTTAGTCATTAAAGCCTCTTTGCTAACCCCCAAAACCTTACTCAAAGCCTCCACATAATGTTCCTGTTCGACTTGATCCTTGAGGGCCCGCACCGTGTTAAGAATAACGTCGCTATATTCACGTTTGCCTTGAGCGGTCGTTAGGTCTAACCGTTTCTTGTAAACAGCCATGAGCCAATCGAGGGCATACTGAGGCTGGTCGATGGCCTGCTGCCAAGCAGCCGGATCCTTCTGAATCAACTCGTCGGGATCTTTAGCGCCGACCACGGTCACAATACCCAAATTAACACCAGCTTCACTGGCGAGTGGAATAGCTCGTTCGGTGGCGGCAATGCCAGCGCTATCTTGGTCGAAGGCCAGCCGAACGTCATGCACAAAGCGCTCCAGTGTTTTAAGATGCTGCTGAGTAATAGCCGTGCCAGCTGTAGCCACGACATTATTAACTTTAGCCTGGTGGCTAGCCACAACATCCAAATTGCCCTCAACAATAACGGCGAATTTAGATTTTCTGATAGCCTCCTTGGCTAGGTGCAGCCCAAAGACATGTCGGCTCTTGTCGTACAGCACAGTTTGGGGCGTATTAAGGTACTTGGGGGCGTTAGGGATATCTTCTAGCAGCCGACCCGTAAAACCAATCACCTGCCCGCTAGCATCCATCAGGGGAATCATGATTCGACCCCGAAACATATCTCCGGGCTGGCTATAGCGCTGCGTGGTCAAACCGGCTTGCTTTAGCTCTTCGACCGAAAAACCCTTTTTGACCAAGAAATCGGTTAGAGCGGCGCCATTATTAGGCGCGTAGCCCAGCTGAAAGGCCAAGGCAGTAGGCTTATCGATGTGCCGTTTAGTAAAAATGTAACTGATGGCAGCTTGGTTTTTGCTGAGATGTACCTGATAGAATTTGGCTGCCAGGTGGTTAGCCTCAGCCAAACGCTGTTTGAGTTTTGTGTTACCTCCTCCACTACGCTGAAATTGCGACAAATCGAGTCCGGCCTTACGGGCCAAAAGCTCCAAAGCGCCTTTAAAATCCAGCCCTTCCATCTCCATCACAAAGCTGAACATGTTGCCACCTTTGCCACTACTAAAGTCGTGCCAAATCTGCTTTTCGGGGCTGACCATCAAACTGGCTGTTTTTTCGTTACTAAAGGGGCTCAGACCTTTAAAGTTACGCCCTGCCCTCTTTAGCTCAACATACTCACTAAGCACATCTTCTATGCTCAGCCTTTGCTTAATCTCCTCAACAGCATCCATAGACTACAGTATCTAGCAGTCGCTGCTGGCTCGCAAGCATAACGGTCTACTGAGCCTGCAAAAAGGCCTTCAAATTCTGCTGCCTAGCCCAATCAAGCGCACCTTAAATAGCTGTTTGGCACATACCTAAGCTAACTCAGACCGCACAGCTAACTGGTCTGCTAGGTCAGCTACTAGTGGCCAGAGAGGGGCCGGTGTGGTTAAATAAGCGTATGCAGTTAGATCAGCCAATTCCGTCCACTGGTGGCGAAAATCCGTACGATTTTATACTGTCGGGGCCTACCAAGCCCAAACGATCCATTCTGCCAACCGGTAGTTCGCCCAAGCAGCGGGCCATAGTGGCGATAGCTGGTGCTGTGGGTGGGTTGATAGTGTTTTTTATCATTTTGGCGTTGATTTCTAGTGCGACAAAGGGTAACGATGGCAATATTGTTAAGTTGGCCCAAACTCAAACCGAGATTGTCAGGGTTAGTACCGAAGGGGCTCAAAAAGTGCGCGACCCGAGCGTGGCGGCATTTGTGCAAAATGTTAATTTATCGCTGACATCAGATCAGCAGAAAACCGTCAGCTATTTGGCCAAGCATGGACATAAACTGAATGGCAAAAATCTGGGCTTGATGGAGAGCAGCAAAACTGATGCCAGTTTGGCAGAGGCCGATCAAGCTGGCCAGTATGACAATGCCCTGCTGAACACAATGGAGCAATCTCTAAAAAACTACAAAACTGATTTGGCGACAGATTATAAGTCAGCTAAGGGGACGCAAAAGGAACTGCTCAAAGAGCTGTATGCTAACGCCAATAACCTGCTGGCTAACCCGCCTGGCCAAGTCAGCCAATAATCAGTCAGCTGAGACTAACTGGTACGAATGACGAATTAGACCCTGGAGCTCCTCCCAGGGGAGCTGACCAGACAAAATAATAGTGTTCCATTGGTTCTGGTTAAGGTTGTGGCCCGGTAAAACGGTTTCGTATTTGCGACGCAGTAGTTTATTAAGCTGTGGATCACCTTTTAGACTCAGCTGCAGGGGCTGTTTATCTTGAGTTAGTAAGGCAAACAGTTTATCGGTTTGTTTGTAGGCGGCTACCGACTTACCAAATGGATAGTCCACCTGGGTATTGGGCATCGACAACAGATAATCTTCGATGAGCTTTTGGTCCATAGACTAGGGCTGGTTGGTCTTGAACCAATTTAAGTAATACTCCAGCTCGGCAATGCTGGCCTGGATATCATCGAAAGCGCGGTGGGCGTTGGTTTTGTCGTACTCCACCCCATGGCGACCTTGCATAAAGATTTTCCAAGCGCTGACATCGAGCATTCGGTAGTGCAGCTTAAGGTCGAGCGCTGGCATCCATTGCTTGATAAACTGGCGGTCGTTATAGATGGAGTTACCGCCCAGAATAGCCAAAGTTGCTCCAAATTGGGCTTCGACAAGTTCGATTAGCTCGTTTTCGACTTGTTTGAGGGGCTTGCCGGCCTCCAGGTTATTCACAAAGTTGTCGCGGTTCTCGGGGTAATCTTTCCACCAGATGTTAGCTTGCATGCGCTTAACGACCAGGTCATGAGGCTGCTTAATGCAGGCTTCGTAAGTGGCCAAGGTTTTGAATTCAAAGTCAGTCACCTCGGCGGCGGCTTCTAAAATAACATCTTGCTTGTAATCAAGACCGGTCATCTCCAGGTCGACCCAGAGAATTTTGGTGGGGAACGGTCCCCTATCGGTCATTATTTTCTTTCATTAAGGCCAATTATACCTTCTTTGGGGCAGACTTGTGAAATGTTAGGGCGGCGGAGTTGATGCAGTAACGTTGGCCGGTGGGAGTTTGCGGGGCATCATCAAACAGATGACCGAGGTGACTGCCGCAGCTGGCGCAGAGGACCTCGGTGCGAGCCATGCCGGCCGAACTGTCAGTTTGCAGAACGATTTTTTTGTCTTGAGCGGCCTGATAAAAACTGGGCCAACCGCTCCCCGAATCAAATTTGTGCTCGCTAGAAAATAGTTGGGTGCCGCAGGCGCCACATGAATACATACCAGTGTCATGATTGTGCAATAATGGGCCGCTGAACTGCGGTTCGGTATCTTTTTGACGCAATACAGCGAACTGCTGGGGTGTCAGCTTTTTGCGCAGTTGGTCGTCGGAAATTTGGTTGTCCATAGCTCTATTGTACACTTTCGCTAGATATGTCTGGGGGCTGGAATGTTGAGTAATTCCAGACCAGTGCGCAAAGTCTGAGCGTAAAGTTGCACAAGCGCCAGCCTGACTGCCTGACGAGGGTCATCCAAAACACGATTTTTTTCATAAAAACGATTAAAAACCTGGGCCAGCTCGTACAGATAGGTGCAGATTAAATGGGGTGACAGCTCGGCGATGGACTGGTCAACAACTGCCTGAAATTGACCCAGTTGGCGCACCAAACTGCGCTCACCGGCCTCAAATGTAGGCTTAGATAACGGACGAGCTGTAGACTTGTCGGCCGCTTTGCCCAGGATGGAACAAGCTCTAGCATGAGCATACTGCAGGTAAGGCCCGGAGTTGCCTTGCAGGCTAACCGACTCCTCAATGTCAAAAGCGATGTCGCCGCCTAACCGCTGCTTAAGAAAGGCGTATTTAATAGCGCCCAGGGTAATGTCCCGTTTTAACTGCTCGGTGGGAGCCTCGACAGCCTGCCCGACGGCTTCCAGTACCTGATTAGCCGTCAAAACATTGCCTAAACGGGAGCTCATTTTGCGGCCGTCGCCAAAGCGAACGGTGCCGTTAGTGAGGTGAACTTGCTTGGCTGCTAGTGGCTCATCAATCTGTTTCAGCGCTGCAAAAACAACTCTCATATAATCGACTTGATCGTTGCCGGTCATAATAATGCGGCGGTCATAGGCAAAATCATCTACCTCAGTTAAAATCACGCCCAGATCTTTGGTTTCGTAGGTTGGCAAGCCAGCAGAAGTTATAAAAACCCGGGTGTGCTGGCCGACGGCTTCGCCTCGAAAGACGACTGCGCCGTCGCTGTCCACAAAAACCGTGCCATGATGGGCTTTGACGATGCTCTGGCCACGGGCTATCACCGAACTTTCGGGGTAGAACTTGTCGAAAGGCTTCACTTGGATGGCAGCGTAGAAGCGCTTGAAGTAGGCGTAGCTCCAATCTCGGCACTGCCAATAAATCTGGGCCAGCGGGCTTGTGTGATCGTCTTGCTGATGAAATTGATAAACAGCGCTGTTGTAC
>JBDTKG010000075.1:0-5888 GCA_039935435.1 Saccharimonadales bacterium (SeqCode)
ACACTGCCTGGTTCCTGGCTTTTTTTGGCCTATCCATCTGGTCTTTATATATGATGAGTGCCTCGATTGTTGGGCTATTTATTGTTACTTTGCCGGATATGACACCGATGGCCGCTTGGCGGGCAGCTCGTAATCTGATGGCCGGTCGGCGCTGGCTGGTGCTACGTAAATTGCTAGCTTTGCCAGTGGCTTTAATAGTGGCGGTAATTGTAATTAGCTTGCCGTTTGCCGTACTGTTACCGCCGGTGGCCGAATGGGTATTCTTTGCTTTGGGCATAGTGGCCTTACCGGTTTCTTTGAGCTATGTTTATGGCCTTTACCTGGAGTTGCTGTGAACCAGGCTGATGCTCAGCAGCGATTAGCAAAACTTAAAAAGCAGTTGGCAGACTACGCTTATCAATACTACGTGCTAGACACGCCGACCACGGACGATGCGGTTTACGACGGCTTATTAGCCGAGCTGAAAGGTCTGGAGCGCAGCTTTCCGCAGCTTATAACGGCCGATTCGCCAACTCAACGGGTTATCAAAGCTATTGCCAAGGGTTTTACAAAAGTCGAGCATCAAGCGCGGATGATTAGCTTAAACGATGTCTTTGATGAAGCGGAGGTGGAGGCCTGGGCCCAACGGGTCAGTAAGCAGCGCACAGGTAGTAAAAAATTAACTTTTTTTGGTGATGTCAAAATGGACGGCTTAGCTTGTTCGATAGTTTATCAGGACGGTATTTTTGAGCAGGCCGTAACCCGCGGCGATGGCTTGGTGGGCGAAGACGTAACGGCCAATGTCCGAACCATTCGGTCGGTGCCATTAAAACTGCGACGGTCAGCGGCAACCCAAGATTTTTTGGTCGGCCGCACAGAAGTCCGAGGCGAAATAGTTATATTCAAACGGGACTTCGTTGCCCTCAATAAGAAGCGTCAAAAGGCTGGGCAACCACTATTTGCCAACCCGCGCAATACGGCGGCTGGTACAATTCGCCAACTCGATGCTAATTTGGTGGCCCAGCGACCATTACGGTTCTTGGCCTACGATTTATTGCGTCAAAATCCGGCCCAGGTGACAAGCAATTACATGGCATACCAAATGCTGCAACAACTTGGTTTTGACGGTGGGCGGCAGGCCCGGCAGCTGTCCGATTTGGAGGCCATTCATGGATACATTGCCCAATGGACAGACAGGCGCGACGACCTGCTTTACCAGATTGATGGTTTGGTCATTAAGATCGATGATAGGCAGTTTTACGATAGTTTAGGCACAGCTGGCAAGTATCCGCGAGGTGCCATCGCCTACAAATATCCGGCTGAGCAAACTACTACGAAACTGAAGGATATTTTTATTCAAATTGGCCGCACCGGCGCAGCTACGCCCGTTGCTCTGCTTGAACCAGTGGTGGTTGCTGGCAGTACAGTTCAGATGGCGACTCTACATAACGAATCGGAGATCCATCGTAAGGACGTGCGAATAGGCGATACGGTAGTCGTGCGCAAAGCTGGCGATGTTATCCCGGAGATCGTGGAGCCATTGGTTAAGCTGCGCGACGGCAGCGAAAAGCCGTTTGTAATGCCAGTCAATTGTCCCGAATGCGATACTAAACTTGTTAAGCTTAAGGCAGACGAAGCCATTTGGCGTTGTCCAAACAAGCGCTGTCCTTCCAGGGTGCACAATCAGATAGGTCATTTTGCTAGCAAAGGCGCCTTAGACATCGATGGCCTGGGCCAAAAAAATGTTTTGGCATTGATGGAAGCCGGACTCATCAAAGATACTGCCGATTTGTACGGTCTAACCAAGGAAAAGCTTTTAGAACTAGACCGTTTTGCGGAGGTTTCCGCTGCTAAACTAGAGGCAGCGATTAACGATAAAAAGACTCCCAAGCTGGACCGATTTATATTCGGACTAGGTATACGGCATGTTGGCGCCCAGACAGCTGTGGACTTGGCCAATAACTTCCGCAGCCTCGATACTTTAGCAAAAGCCAAATTGGAAGAACTGAGCCTGGTAGAGGGGGTCGGCCAAGTCGTAGCCGAATCTATCGTGGCCTGGTTTGCCGAACCCGAAAATCGACTTCTTTTGGATAAATTCAGTAAAGCTGGAGTGGCGCCGCAGATAGTCAAAAAGACAGGCGGGAAATTGAGCGGCCAGAGTTTTGCGATTACGGGCGGGTTGGAGTCTATGGGGCGCGAAGCGGCTGGTCAAAAAATTCGTGACCTGGGCGGAACCTTTCAAAGCAGCGTTGGCAAGGAAACCACTTACCTGGTAGTCGGCCAGAACGTCGGTGCCAGCAAGCTGGCCAAAGCCAACAAGCTAGGCGTCAAACAAATTAGCGAACAAGAGTTACTGAAAATTCTAAAATAGTGGTGCGCGGGGCGGGGCTTGAACCCGCACGCCCTTTCGGGCACAGCATTTTAAGTGCTGCTTGGCTACCAATTACAACACCCGCGCGTAACGACTCTTTTTGTTTAGCCCGCGATGTGTAGGCTTTAGGCTATGACAGTTTGGACATAAGACACGAAGGTTTACTAGTCTATTGTCTAGTTTGTTGCCATTAATGTGATCTAACTCGACCGGAATACGACCATTAACTGCTGACTGCGCCCAGCCACACTGTTCACACTTCGGTTTTTTTATTCCTTCACTGAATAAGCGCTGTTTTAACTTAAAGCTTTGCACATTGCAATTTTTGACTAGCAACTCATCCAGTGAGCGTTTTGGTTTTCTTGGATCAAACTGCCAGCCGTGGTTCCAGCCTTTCCCGCTAAAATGCTTGGTTTCCAAAGCTAGGTCATTCATCCGGCGAGTAACTTGGCTATAGTTACCTCCAGCAGGTACGAGGCGTAGGCGCTGTATAACCTGCCTTATACTTCGCGCATTAGCTACAGCGGTCGTCAGTTCATCATCTGTCCAGCTACGTTTACTCATAGCCTTAATTTACACACAAGAAATTAAATGTTAATGAACTGTCGCAATAATACAACATTTGGAGGCACCGACCGGATTCGAACCGGTGTACGAGCTTTTGCAGAGCTCTGCCTAACCACTCGGCCACGGCGCCAACAAGGGGTATTTTAACAGACTTTAGCGATTTTACCGAGGTTACAATATGGTTCTTGGCCTGGTATATGCCAGGAATTAGCGACTCGCCAGTCCTTAGGATCTTCCAGAGGTAGCAGAATTCCATAAGAGGTTTGCAGGCATTAGTGCTATCAGGTATAATTTGGTGTATAAAGGGACTATTTTTGTGGGGAAACCAAACAGAGGTGAAAAAATTAGAGGCATGAGATGACACAGCGTCTACCTATCCCCGGTAGTGATGACGATACTTGGGGTTCAATCCTTAACGGTTTTTTAGGAGTCTCTCTAGATAGCGCTGGAAATCTGTTAACTGGGGCTGTTTCGGCGGCTGGCGCCGAGATGACCAGCAACAAAGACACCGATGGCACGCTGGCCGCTAACAGCGACGCCAAGTACGCCTCCCAAAAAGCCACTAAAACCTATGCCGATACCAAAGTTGGTCAGTCTACTACCGTTAATGGCCATGCCCTCAGCTCTAACGTAACTGTTACGGCCACCGACGTTGGACTGAGTAACGTCACCAACGATGCCCAGCTCAAAGCCGCCAACTTGGACACCGACGGCACCCTGACCGCTAATAGTGACACCAAGATAGCCAGCCAAAAGGCCACCAAGACTTACGCCGATACAACGATTGCTGCAAAAGTTCAGACCAGCACAATCGGAGGCACGCAAATCAAGCTAAAAGGCCTAGATAGCTGGTATACCACACTAGCAACCGCCTCAACGACGGCAGCTAAAATTGTAGTTATTGGTGATTCTATTGCCTCGTTAAGCTCAACGGCTTGGCCATGGCTGCTAACTCAGGGCATGGCCATATACGGCAACTCCTATTCACCCGATCAGGGTTACTATTTTGCAGCTCATTTAACATACTCTAATGACCTTGGCGCTACCGTTGGCACCACCAACAACAATGGTGTGGCTGGTTGGGCCAACACTCTAACCACTGGCCAAGTCATCACCAAAACAATGAGCTGTAAGGCCATTACCGTGGTCTACACCAAACAATCTGGTGGAGGAACTATTGTGGTTAGTGATGGCACAACCACTCAAAACATTACCACCAGCGCTGGCACCACTAGCTACAGTAACCTAACCACTGTAACCTTCCCAAGCTACGCCAGCCGCACCGTAACATTTACAGCTTCCGGCAGTAGCGTCACTATGGAAGGTGCTTACATACATGCTGATGCCACCACTGGTGTGCAGATTTGGAACGCGTCGCATTCCGGCTATACCACCAATGATTTTGTGGGGTCAAGCACCAATGGTGATCCAAACTCGCACGCCCTAAACCTTATCCAAAACCTGGTGCCAGATTTGGTGATTATGGCCACTGACTATAACGATGTCACAACTGCCAACTACAGCAATTGGGCCCAGCAACTAATAACCAATATTCGGGGCGTTGGGTCTATGCCAATTCTGCTAATAAGCCCTTGGAATAATATTAGGCAAGCAATGGGCGCGACGGCTCGCAGCTTAGCTGCAGCCAATACAAATGTGGCGGCCATAGATTTTTACACGCCACTCGGTAACATTAGTCATATCTCCCCCTCAAACGACCCGTTTGCTATTAGTGTGGATGGAACCCATCCGACTGCCGAAGGCCAAGCTCTCCAGGCGGACATTGTTCAAGCTGCCATTAGCGGTGACCCAATTGGTACGGCTCTAACCACCCAGATGCGGGGCTACAACCGCAATATTTCTGGCGCTACAGCAACCATTAGCGGCGCCGCCACTGTAGCGGGAATCCTTACTACCAACACTAAGTTTCTTGCCGACTTAGGCGCTGCCAACGGTAGCGTTAGTGTAGGTGGCTACGGTGTCTATCCCATTGTTGGAATCACCAACCAGACTGATACGTATTGGCAAGCAATATTGACCAGTGCCGGATTAGCCTCAATTCTAGGTGCCCCCGGTGCAGCTCTTGTTTTTGGCCCTGGTGGAGCAAACGTACCCGACACCTGGATTTCCCGTACCTCCGACGGTGGCTTAGCCACCAGCGGTGCCGTTCTGCCAATTAATGCCCAAACTGGCACCACCTACACTTTCGTGAAGGCCGACGCCGGTAAACTGGTTACTTCAACAAACTCATCAGCCCAAACACTGACTATCCCAGCCAATGCCACCACCGCTTTCCCAATAGGTTCAGTAATAACCGTAACTCAAGCTGGGACAGGAACACTAACAGTCACCGGAGCAACTGGTGTAACGGTCAATGGTGTTTCGGCTGGGTCATTAGCTACATCCCAATACAACACGGTTCTGGCCAGAAAGACTGCTACCGATACCTTGATTGGTTGGACGCAAGGTCCTAACGGCGGTATTGTGATTGATACCGATGGCACTCTGGCCGCCAACAGCGACGCCAAAGTAGCTAGTCAAAAAGCTACCAAAACCTATGTGGATACTAGTGTGGCAACCGGCGCGCAACCAAACACACTGGGCGGGACTCCGGTGCGCCTTAAAGGCCTAGATAGCTGGTATACAGCCTTAGGTAATGCACAAACTACGGCTCCTAAGGTGGTGGTGATCGGTGACTCTGTAGCCTCTTTGGGCAGTGGATCCTGGCCATGGCTGCTAACTCAGGGCATGGCCATATACGGCAACTCCTATTCACCCGATCAAAGCTATTACTACGCCGCCAGCAATAGTTTTTCTAAAGACCTTGGCGCTACCGTTGGCACCACCAACAACAACGGTGTGGCTGGTTGGGCCAACACTCTAACCACTGGCCAAGTCATCACCAAAACAATGAGCTGTAAGGCCATTACCGTGGTCTACACCAAACAATCTGGTGGAGGAACTATTGTGG
>JBDTKG010000076.1:0-3664 GCA_039935435.1 Saccharimonadales bacterium (SeqCode)
GGTTTGATACTGGCTGATTAGGTCGATGGCCCCCTTCTCGCCTATGCCGGGCACGCCGGGAATATTGTCGGATGAGTCGCCTTTAAGAGCTTTTAGATCCAAAAATTGGTCGGGTTTAATATGGTACTTGGCTGTGAAAGATGCCGGTGAATACAATTCTATATTGCTAAGGCCTTTTTTGAGTGCAAAAACCTTAACTAAGGGATTCACCAGTTGGAGCATGTCCAAATCAGAGGTAATCAGCATAGTTTCGATGTCTTTGGCGCTAGCCTGAACAGCCAATGTACCCATAATGTCATCGGCCTCATAATCATCTAGTTCGTAGAGTGGCCAACCAAAGGCTTTGAGTAAATCGTGCAGCACGGGAACCTGCTCGTAAAAATCGGCTGGTGGTGGTTTGCGGCCCGCTTTGTAGGCGGGGTAGATGGCCAGGCGCTTACGAATGTTTGTTTTGGGTTTATCCCAAGCCACGCAGACATAATCGGGCTTAAGACGCTTCAGAACCTCTAAAGCCATGCTGGCAAAGCCAAAAACGCCCCCAGTGGGTATGCCATCTTTAGTGGCCAAATTGGGCATAGCGTAGTAGCCACGATAGAAAACTGATTTTCCATCAATAATAGCTAGCTTTTTGCGCTGGCTGTTAGCGACCGCTTTTTCCTCTGCATCCGTCATAACTTTAGTATACAGTAGGCTAGTCTAAGCTGGCGCTACTCCAGAGTGGACGGCGCGTAACCGGCCAGTTCGGCGCTATCCCTCAACTTAGCGAGGGCTCTCTGTTCAATGCGCTGAATGGTCGAGATTGGAATATTGCAGAGCACGCTTGCTTTAGGGAGCGTTAAGGCTTCATCGCCATTGAGACCAAAGCGCAGTTCAATAATTTTTCGCTCCCGCTCGTCTAGTAGCTTCATGGCTTGCGGCAAACCATTTTTTAGATCTACTGAAGTTAAAGCGGCCTCAAAATCCGTTTCGCCGTCAGGGTCGCTCACCACATCATTGCGAGTTGAATCCGACTGGTCGGTCAAGGTTTCGTCGAGATACTGTAGGTTTTGGGTGTGCAGACTATTTTGAGTTTCGTTTAATTTTTGTTCAGGCCAACCCAGACGAGCCATTAGCTCCCGAGCAGATGGCGCACAGCCTAAGTTTTCGGCCAATTCTTGCTGGGCTTGGAGGAGCGCCCGGACCTCGGCTCTAGACTCAAAAGGTAGCCTAATCTCTGATGATTTTGCGTAAATTCCTCTAGTAATGGCTAGTTGTATAGCGTGTTTACTGTACGTGCTGAATTTGTAGCCTCTGCGCCAATCGAAGTTATCTACGGCATGCATCAAACCGAGGTTGCCCTCTTGGATCAGATCCAGCAACGGCATGCCACTACCGATTCGTCGCTTGGCCAATTTGACTACCCAGCGCAAATTCGAGTTTATAAAGCGTTGCTGAGCCTCTTGGCCGCTCCATACTTGCCGCACCAAAAATTCTGTTTCCGTCACGGACCTAGATTGAGCGGCATCTGCTAACTTAGCCTCAGCCTGCTGACCGACTTCGTAAGTTTGAGCCAGCCAAACTTCATCCTCTCTAGTTAATAATGGGTGCTTGCGCACGTCCTGTAGATAAAGTTTGAGGCTGTCATCTGTAGAGCCTTCACGGTACTGCGAAATATCCTGATCTGGTGGCCGAATGGCTGGATCGGATTGGGCTGTCGGTTCTAGGCTGATGCCAACAGCGCCAACTGTAACGTCAACTACCTCAACATCCAGCAAACTCGGAGCAAATCTGGCTCCTGCTAATTGCTTCATAAAACCGGTCAAACATTCGGGCATCTGCCCAATAGCACCACCTTCGCCAACTAATACACCTGCACTCTGCATAGCGCCTCCTCTATTTGGGCGATTATAGCCTCGAATCTCGTTAATGCAAGCAGCAGCGTTATCAAATTATAGTGGAATCAAGCAATTCTGTTTTGAAGGCTTTTGACCAGCTGGAGTAAATATTGCTGGCCGTCGGCCGACCAGTGTTGTTTGGCCGCCTGTATGGAACTGACGGCCTCCTGAATGCTTTTGGTAGCCTCCGCTTGGGCGTATTTACGGGCGCCGGTGTCGGTGATAATTTGTTGGCAACGCGTAAATTCGGGATTTGTTAAGTGATCATTGCCGAGTGACTTTTGTAAAAAAAGCTTGCCGGCCGGACTGGCCTTTTGCAATGCGTAAACAGTTAGCAAGGTGCGCTTGCCTTCCCTGATATCGTCCTGGGGATTTTTGCCAGAGTTTTTTTGGTCGCCAAAAACACCTAAAATATCGTCACTGATCTGAAAGGCCCGGCCCGCAGCCAAGGCGTAGGGCGTAATGGCGTCGGTGGCCTGACAATCGGCGCCGGCTAAAACCATACCAACGTGGAGTGGATTTAAAAAGCTGTAATGGGCCGTTTTATTGTCCATAACTTGTTCAACCTCTTTAAGGCTGACATCGGGTTTAACCTGGTTAACTAAATCTAACGTTTGGCCGTGAAATGTTACCAGTAGAGTGCGGCTGAGGATACTCAAGACATTGCTGCGTAGCAACGGCGCAACATCTAGATTAGCTAAAATCATTTGAGCAGCGTGACTACCCAGCAAAGCGGCATTAATGGCCAGTGCCTGGCCGATGTGAGCATCCTTGTATGTTTCGGCGAGCGACAGGTGTGCCGTTGGGCCGCCGCGCCGAGTTTGTGAGCGGTCCTGAATATCATCAATTATTAGAAGATAGGCGTGGATCATTTCCATGGCGCGGGCCGCCTGGATGATCATGGCCTGGTCTTGGCCACCCATCATCTGATAACCAACTATTGTTAAAGCGCCGCGTATTCGTTTGCCGCCACGCTGTAAAATAGCTAGATAGGCGTCGATTACCTGCTGCGATGTTGGTCCGTACTGCTGCAGAGTAGTTGTTCGTAAGCTACGGGCATAGCTGTCTATGTCGGCATCGATTTGGGATTTGAGTTGTTCGCTCAGTGACATTCCACCAAGTATACTGCAAAATTTGATGCCATGTGCACTCCTGGTGTACTCGGCATGGCTAATCTTGTAAGATATGTTTATGAATCAACCAAAAGTTATCGCCTTGGTGGGCATGCCCGGTGCTGGCAAAAGCTATTGCGTGGAGCACCTAGAGGCGGCCGGCTTGCCCAGCGTCTACTTTGGCGGCATTACGCTGGAAGAAGTAAAAGCTCGCGGACTGGACATCAATCCTCAGAACGAAAAAGTGGTCCGAGAAGATATTCGAGCCAAAGAAGGCAAAGATGCCTACGCCAAACGAATTATTAAAAAGATTGAACAATTAGTAGCGGACGGACATAGCACAGTCGTAGCCGATGGACTGTACAGCTGGACGGAATACCGGGCTTTTAAAGAGCGCTTTGGCGACAACTCCATCATTATTGCCATTGCCGCACCGCGGGTCCTGCGCCACCAACGGCTAAGCAACAGGCCGATTCGGCCGCTCACCGAACAAGAAGTGATCGCCCGAGAATATGCCGAAATCGAGAACCTCGAAAAAGGCGGCCCGATTGCCAACGCCGACTTCACCCTTATCAATGACGGCCGTCCAGAACAAGTTTTGAGCGCCCTAGATCAAATCTTAAAAACCATTTAAGCCGATTTTAGCCGATGTAGTCGTGTAGTTTGCGGGCGTCTTTG
>JBDTKG010000077.1:0-2928 GCA_039935435.1 Saccharimonadales bacterium (SeqCode)
GCCAACAATCCGCAGTCCAAACGGGTTTTTGACCTTGCCGTTCAATTGGAGGGTACGATTCGGAGCCACGGCGTCCATGCCGCCGGTGTGGTGATAGCGCCAGATGAGTTGGTAAAATTTGCGCCCCTAGAAATGGCTCAAAAAGGCGTAGTGGCGACCCAGTATTCAATGGGGCCGGTAGAAGAGCTAGGTCTGCTAAAAATGGACTTCTTAGGTTTATCTAACCTAACCACTATTAATAACGCCCAACGAATTATTAAAAAAGTTTACGGCGACGACATTGATCTGGGCAAATTGGCGCTAAACGACCAGGACACTTTTAAGCTACTTCAGGCGGGCGATACCACCGGCGTTTTTCAGCTCGAGTCATCTGGTATGAAGCGCTATCTGAAAGAGCTCAAGCCAACGGTCTTTGAGGATATTGTGGCCATGGTGGCCCTGTATCGACCAGGACCGATGCAGTGGATCGATGATTTTATCGCTCGCAAGAATGGCCAAAAACAAATCGAATATCTGCATCCAGCCATGGAGAATGCTCTCAAAACAACTTACGGCGTTATTATTTACCAAGAACAGGTGATGCAAATTTCTAAGGAGATGTGCGGATTCACCGGTGGGCAGGCCGATACGCTGCGTAAGGCGATTGGTAAAAAGAATCCGGAAACGCTCAAAAAGTTGAAAGCCGACTTTATTGAGGGGGCTATAAAGACGGTGGGGGCCGACCGGAATTTGATGGATAAGTTCTGGGCTCAGCTAGAAGACTTTGCGGCTTACTGTTTTAACAAGGCACACGCTGCTTGCTACGGCTTAATATCTTATCAGACGGCTTATCTTAAGGCTCACTATCCGGCGGCCTATATGGCGGCCCTAATGACCAGTGACTATGACGATACCGATCGCTTGGCAATTGAGATTACGGAATGCAAACACATGGGCATCGAAGTGCTGCCCCCAGACGTTAATCAGTCATTTTTGGAGTTCGCAGTGGTACCGGGCAGTCAGCAAATCCGCTTTGGTCTGCAAGCCGTAAAAAACGTTGGGACAGCCGCCGTCGAGGAGATTCTGCGGGCTCGCCAAGAGGGTGGTAACTTTAACAGCTTGGAAGAATTCCTAGCTTTGGTTAACAACCGAGTCGTCAACCGCAAAGCACTAGAGAGCCTAATTAAGGCCGGCGCTTTTGATCAGCTGTCAGATCGCAGTTTAATGCTGGGGAACCTCGATGCTATCACCGGTTTTTCCAGTCGGCTGCAAAGGCAAGCCGATAGTGGCCAAACCGACCTGTTTGCTGATGGACTCGAAGTGGCAGTAGTAACGCCCAGCCTGGTGCTGGATCCGGCCGTGCCGCAGTTTAACCTTAGCGAACAATTGCAGTGGGAACGTGAGCTACTGGGTTTGTACCTGTCGCAGCATCCTCTCAGCAGCTACCAAGACTTTTTGCGCGAGCAAGCTATCCCCCTAGGGGCTTTGCTGGCGCAGCATGATGGTAAGTCGGTGACGGTAGCCGGCGCTATTACCGAACTGCGAGAAATTGTTACCAAAACAGGCCAAAAGATGGCCTTTATCAAATTGGCCGATATGACGCACGAGCTAGAGCTGATCTTGTTCCCGGGCGCTTACCAGCAAACAGTCGGCATATGGCAGCGTGACAAAGTGGTGCTGGTGCGGGGCCGCGTTAACGCCCGCGACCGCGACGGGAATCCCAGCGATGAAGTTAAAGTCATGGTCAATGATGCCCGCGAAGTTACCTTGGAGCAGGCCCTAGCCTACCAGGCCACCGGCAAGGACGCCAAAGTGCCTAAGCCATCGGCCGCTAAGGCCAAAAAGGCTGCCAAATCGGCCGGCCGGTCGGACCAAGATGGCCCTCAAGCCTCGCTACCAACCATGGAGAGGTTATACATCCGACTAGACAATAGCAACGATCAGATCTTGCTGCTATCGCTGAAACAAGCCATCGACCAGCAGCCGGGCGATACTGAGGTGGTTCTGGTGTTGGGCCAGGCCGACGATCGGCAAATCGTTAAGCTTCCCACCAAAACGGAGCCAACCGCTAAACTTATCAAAGAGCTTAGTCAGCTGGTGGGCGCCGACAAAGTCAAACTACAATAAACGATATATTAACGGATGAAGCCAACGTTTTGGCAGAGCAGGGCGCAGACGGCCGCTAAAGCAACCAGGGTCAGATCAAAAACGGGGTGGCTCAAAACAAACTTTTCGCCTCGGCGCCAGCTACGCCTGAATCCTAGGCTATGTTTTAGTACCAAGAAAACGACACATAAGACGCCTAGTACGGCTACGGCCAGGCCTATCCACGGCATATTTCCGTCGGTGAGCGTTTGAACTTTACTAATGCTAGTAACGGTGTTGGCCAGCAGTGGTTGGTTGAGACCAATACTGGCTGCCTGATTACCGGCTGAGCTGCTAGCTTGGCCATAAAGGGCCACAATTATAGTGGCTGGGCCGTCGTTCTGAAAGTTCTGGCTCTGGACTGTGCCGTAGCCAACTTGGCGATAACCGCCATCCAGTACAGTTTGGCGACTGGCAGCGCTGTTTAACCAGCCCTTAACAGCCTGATCACTACTGTCAAAACCATAGGCAATGGTTTGGTTGCTAGCACTAGCGGCATCCCAACTATTCTGGTCGACTATATTCTGAGCTTCAATCTTGGCTGAGGCCGCTAAATCAGAGCTAACTTGCAGAGCGGATTGTCCATGACTAGCTCGCTGACGGTTAGTACTAGCCAGCAGTTGGGCATTATTGACGTCGGTAGCATAGTTCAGAGTGCCGCGCTGCGCCCGTTCGCTGGAAGGGTGACCAAGCCACAAGCCAATGCCCAGAATTAAGACCAACGGCAAGTAGGGCCAGTAGACTTTGGCGTAATGTTTGGGATGTTTATGACTAGTTGGATTATTTGTTTTTAGTGGCACTAAT
>JBDTKG010000078.1:0-8085 GCA_039935435.1 Saccharimonadales bacterium (SeqCode)
CGTAAAAACGGTGTAGCCTCAAGCCGTTGGCTCCAGCGACTCCAATACTTCAACCAGCTGGCTTGTCTTGGACACCAGCCTAGTTGGCTGATATTTTTTAAGAATTTCGTAACTATTATAGCCCCAGCTAACGGCCACTACCGGCAACTTAGCCTTATGAGCCGACTCGATATCGCGGACCTCGTCTCCCACATAAACAGCCTGGCTCAGAGGCACTTTTTGATCTCGCAGCACCGCCTTAAAGGCCCGCGTCTTGCTGAACAGCCCAATGTTGCCGTAAACGCCCTCAAAACAATCCTCCACCCCCTCCCGCTCCAGTACTTGGCGAATAATCGACTCGCTGTTGGAGCTCACCACCGACAGATCGTATCCATCTTTGTGCAACTGCTTAATGGCTTGGGCCACGCCCGGAAATAGATGCAGCTGGTCCAGGCGGCTAAGCAGCACTTTTTTGCCCTTTAAAAGCAGCTTGGGAAGGCGCCAGTACGGGATGCCGCTTTGCTTGATAATTTCTTTAGCTGGAAGCTGCCTAAAAGCCTCGATTTGAGCCGGACTAAGGTCTAGCTTGGGTACCATTTCTTGTGCAATCTGAATGGCCACCGGTAAGCTATCTACCAACGTGCCATCAAAATCAAAGATTATATGCCGCTTGATATCGCTATTCATATTAATAGTTTACAGGAAAAAACGCCCTTGGCCTATGCGCCGCCTAGTGCGCTGCCTAGGGTCGCAGGCTGCCAAAAAAGACCTGCCAGGCCAGCACTGACTTAGCAACCAGGCTCAAAATCATGTAAACTCGTTCGCCGTATAGATAGTCCGCCCAGCGGCCTTTGGCTCGATACTGCAAATACATATTGACGGCGAAGCTGCAAAAGAGCACAAACATACTGCCAAATATCCAGTAAACAAAGGTTGGAATTCGGCCACTGCCGTAGATGTTAGTAGCTGCCAAGTAGCCAGCAATTACCAGCCATGGCCCAATGCCTGCCAAACAGCCCAACCAATAACTGAGCCAGTTGGTGCCAGCCGTGGTTTGATTGTGAACTTCCATAACCAGTCCTAGCAAATTCATAATAGCAATCAGCGCAAAGATCATCGCCAAGCTAGCCGCATCCTGAACGCCAGCCAACAAACCGATGCCAACCATCATTAAGCTGGCGCTGAGGGCATATTCAATCCAGCGAGCCTTATTGATACCCCGCTTAAGGTCGGCCTCATAGTGTTTACGATAAACTGTGGCAATTATTAAATGTGCCAGAGCGGAAATAACAAAGAAGGCTGCCACCAAATAGGCTAAGTTGATATCAAAACTATGGCGGCTGGCTGCCACCAACACCGGATGACCGGCCTTGCTGGCTAGGCTGTCGATTGTTAAGTAGCTGCTGGTAACTGGAAAAGTAACTTGGTTACTAAGCAGCACAATAGCTACAGCCTGCACAAAGTGCAGAATGGCTAAATTGCGATTCCACAAATTAAGGCTACGGAATTTAGCTTTGGATATTTTTTGAATCGTTTTATTGCTAGGCATAGTCTTAATTTAACACACTTAGGCCGGGATTGGTTGATAGCCCACGTGGCATGCGCCGTGGCCAGTTCGCTGAGTGAATTTTTGATGAAAATCTTCGGCTAGGTAAAACGGCTGAGCGGCAGTTATCTGGGTGACAATGGGCTGCTGGTAGTTGCTCTGAGCGGCCTGCAGGCCGGCCTCAGCTTGGTTTTTTTGTTGGTCATTTAGGTAAAATATAGCGCTGCGATAGTTGTCGCCAACGTCTGGACCTTGTCGATTTAGCTGAGTTGGATCGTGCAGCCTAAAAAAGTGCTTTAGCAGCGTTTTGTAGCTAATTTGGCTGGGGTCGAACTCAACTTTAACGGCTTCGGCATGGCCGGTGTCATGGCCACAAACCTGCTCATAAGTTGGTTCGGTGGTGTGGCCGCCCGTATAACCAACCTCGCTTTTTATAACGCCCGGGATTTGGTCCAGATAAAACTGAACGCCCCAAAAACAACCGGCCGCCAAAATGGCCGTTTGGGTTGGTGAAGAAGTCGCTACATTTTGGTCCGCCATTGGCTAATCGCTAACTGTGACGTCTTGCCAAAAAGCCACGTAATCGGAAAAATCTTTGTCCGAGCTCTTTTTGACAATCTCGATGGCACTGTCTTTGGGGTGAGGATAAGACCAGGCGTTGTCGGCGCTCCAGCTGTCGCCTTGACCGACGTCAAAATACTGGCAAACACCCTTCCATGGACAAGTATAGGGAGTAGCGCTTTTGCGCAAAAAATCCGATTTGACACTGCTGGGTGGAAAATACCAGTTGCCCTCTATGTAGATTAAATCTTCTTTAGCGGCCTCAGCCACCAGCTGCTGTTTACCTTTGTTGTTCCAAGTTGCCTTCATACTGTTACCATCGTAGATTCCCCTTTAGCTTAGACTATTATTATACGCCTTTTTACTGGCCGGTGCAGGCTATTCTAGCTCGTAGATACGTTTGTGATCGAGGCCAAAATAATGGGCCATCTCGTGCCACAGCGTGTGACGAATGTTTTCGGCTAATTGATCGTCATTTTGACTATGCATTGTTAAAGGAATCTTAAATATGGTGATCTTGTCGGGCAATAGTTTGGTGGCACCACCACGGGCTGGCAACGGGACGCCTTCGTATAGCCCCAGCAGCGTCTGGTCGCCGCGCAGCTGCAATTGCTGCCGCTGTTGCGGCGTTGGCTCATCAGCATAGATTATGGCCACATTCTTGAGTAAATCGGTATACTTTTGCGGCAACGAATCCAGCGCCCGACTGACTAACTGGTCGAATTCATCATCGGTTGGCATCTGCATTATTTATGCCTGGAGCCGCAGCCGCTTAATAAGCCAGTCTTTGTCCAGAGAGCTTAGGAACCAACCGGCTTTCGGACCAGATTGTTTGTTCAGCAAAAGCTGATAGATAGCCTTGAAAGCCTGCCCAGGCTGGATGCCGGCCTGCTCTTTGGCGCCATAGATAGTCTGGTGCATAATCTGACCATCAAGCTGGTTTATGGCTTGGAGTTTGTCGGCCAAAATGGCGGCAAACTTAGTTTGCTCAGGACTGAGTTCTAGCTTTGGCAACTTCTGCTGAACACTAAATTTGACTGACTCGGGGGCATACTTGTGCAGCCAGTTGGCAACATATGGTATCTCGCGGCTCAAAACATCCTTTTGCTTGGAAACGACTGCCTGATAGCCAGTCCGATTAAGGATATCGATAATCGTCTGCTGATCGCCTTGGGCCGCTTGATAGACGCCGACCAAGTGGTTAAAAGGAATGCTGGTTATAGTCCGATGACTGTTAATAGCCGCCGAAACTTTGTAGGCTTCGCCGAATTCGTGGTCTTGGCCGTTTAGGACTGCCTCTTCAGCTTTGCTAAATTCATCGATCAGGTTATACAAACCGAGGCCGCTATCGAAGTAAACTACTCTTTTAGGTAAGTTGCGATAAATTAGATAACGGATTATCTCGGGAGGCATAATTTCTAAAGCCTCGGCTGGCGTGATTAGATTGCCTAGCGAGCTACTCATTTTTTTGTTGTCACCTACCAAATTAATAGTATCGTAGGCTAATGGGTATGGTGGCTGAGCATTAAAAACCTGTTTAACGAACTCGGCGCCGGTGTCGTAACTACCGCCTTTGGTGGCGTGCTCTTTACCATATGGCTCAACTTGAACCCCCCACAGCGCCCAACGGGCAGGCCAGTCCAGCCGCCAGTTAAGCTTAACTCGGCCGTCGGCGTAGCTCACCTCTCCCTCGTTGCCAGCTTCATCAACATAGGTCATTGTCTTGGTTTTGGTATCAATGGCCTTGTAGCGCCACTGGTTGAAGCTCTTAGCGTCGGATAATATCTGGATGGGCATCCAGTCATCGCTCAGTTGCCGGTTAGCAACTTGGTCGAAGATTTTACGAATCTCCTTGCCGTGAGCCACGGCCTGCTCAATCATAGGGACCATTTTGCCATTCAGATACTGGTCCTCGTAGCTATAAATGACCTCCATATCGACACCCATTTTGGCGGCTTCTTTTTGGAATTCCTCGCTAAAATAAGTGGCGTAACTTTTTTTACTGCCATCTGGCGCCGGGATAAGACAGATCGGCCAGCCAATGTATTGTTCATACTCTACCGGCAAAAAGTCATAACGTTTACGGAGCGGATCGAAGTTATCGACAAAATGTAGATGACGAGCCTGACGGCCACGCTGACGAATTCCCCAGGCTAAGCCGTCCGCCATCAGAACCTCGCGGAAATGGCCAATGTGGTAAGTGGCCGACGGCGAAATGCCACTCGAAACAATAATCTCACCTGCCGGGAATTGAGCAATAATTTGGTCAACCTCGTTATTTAGCCAGTAGGTTCGTTGCGAACCAGAATTATTTTGCGGGCCGTTCATAATTACAGTTTAGCTGATGTCGGTAATTTTGTAGGTAGCGGTTTCGACCGGAGTTTTGATTTCGACGGAATCGCCGGCTTTTTTACCCATAAGGGCTAGGCCAATTGGTGATTCGTCAGAAATTTTGCCGTTCATAGGGTCGGCCTCGACGGTACCGACAACCTGGAATTGCTTAGTTTTGCCACCGTTGTCGCTACTGCCCTTTAGAGTTACTTTGGAGCCAAGCGATACCTTGCCGGCTACTTTGGGCTTAGTAATGACTTTAACATTTTGCAAGATGTGCTCGATCTCGGAAATACGACTCTCGGTTCTATCTTGTTCTTGTCGAGCCGAGGTGTACTCGGCATTCTCGCTTAAGTCGCCTAGTTCGCGGGCGTCCTTGATGCGCTGAGTGATATCGCTGCGCTGAGCGATTAAGCCGCTGGCTTCGGCTGTTAATTCGGCGATGCCTTCTTTGGTTAGGCTGTATAGTTTATTCATAGTGATTTCTCCTTGGTCTCGGTCTTTAGCTTATCGATTACGGCCTGTGCGAACATTAGTGACGTTTGGTCGTCACTACGGGCTTTGAACTCTACCTTTCCCTCTTGTAATGTCTTTTGACTAATCACAACTCGGTACGGAATACCCATCAGGTCGGCATCGGCAAACTTCTGTCCCGGCCGAACATCTCGGTCATCATATAGTACCTCAATCTGGGCAGCTTGCAACTGTTGATAGAGGTGATCGGCGGCTTTGACCACCTCTTTATCGTCGCCCAAACGAGCCAGATAAACGTGAGCAGGTGCTACCGCCAGCGGCCAAACCAGACCCTTATCGTCACTAAAATGCTCGGCCAAAACGCCCATCAGGCGGCTGACGCCAATACCATAACAGCCCATGATGATAGATTGCTGATGGCCGGTTTCGTCGGTGTAGTAAACATCTAGAGCATCGGTGTATTTGGATTCCAGCGGAAAGATATTACCGACTTCGATGCCCTTTTTAGCCACTAAATCCTTCTTATTCAGACCTAGTTTTTTAAGATTAGCGTCTGTATAGACTTCTTCGTTGACGGCCACGCGGCGCTCCTGATCAACATAAACGGTGTCCTCGCCAACTGGGCTCAGCGTTTGGTACTCATCGCTAAACTTATCGGTAAAAATCCCGCCGTCGGCGTAAGTGCGGTAGGTCAGCTGTCCGATGCCCAAGCGGTCGAAAACCTGGCTGTAGGCTTTGGCGGCTGTTTCGTACATCTCAGTGTGTTCCTGTTGGTTGCGAGCCAAGGAATACATATCTTTCATGATGAATTCGCGGCCCCGCAGCAGGCCGCTTTTGGCGCGCAACTCGTTACGGAACTTAGATTGAATCTGAAAAACGTATAGCGGCAAATCTTTGTAAGAAGTTATGTAGTCGCTGAGGGCATCGACGATTGGCTCCTCGTGGGTCAGGCCAACGCCCAGCTCGGTGCCATTGGCAAGCTTGGTTTTGAACCAGTTATCGACTTTGGCGTCATCCCAGCGATCGGTTTTTTCCCAAATATCTTTAGGTTGCAGTGTGGTCATCTGCAGTTCCTGGCCACCGATGGCCTGCATTTCTTGGCGAACAATATTAGCAATCTTATCGAGAACAATCTTGCCCAATGGCAGATAGGCATACACGCCAGCCATCTCTTTGTGAATAAAGCCGGCCTGAATGAGCAGCTGAGCATTACGAGCTTCCTCGTCGGCTGGCACTTGTTTGCGGGTTTTGGTAAATAATTGACTTAGTTTCATGATTTATATCCGTTGCTTATGTTGGCTGTTTGAATTGATATTAGATGTCTGAATTAAAAATCCCCTCTGAATCTGAGGGGCTGGCGTATTTCTGTTTATAAATAACTAACCATCAGCCCCTAATGTAGAGCGGCTTCGGGACGCAGATAAAGTTGATATTTTTGATACTCACAAGCCTATGCTAACAAATTATTTGGCAAAAATAAAGAGGGCCGCAAAAGCTATGGTGTTCTTAAAGGTATGTAACCCAATCGAAGCCCACAAACTGCCAGTACGCTCCCGCAGGTAGATCAACACCATTGATAAGATGAAGGTATCGATGGCGGCCGACCACAATAAGGGAGCATTTTGGCCAAACTCCAGGTGAGCAGCGGCAAACATCAAGCTAGCGATTAGGGCGGCAGTTATTTTGGGCAATTTGGATCGCAAACCGCTATATAAAAAGCCGCGCACCAGTATCTCTTCGGTCAAAGGTGGCAAAACGCACAAACTAATAAAAACCAAAGCCAAGGCTGGCCCGTGGGCGCCGCTAAAGCCCAACTGCTGGGGCTGATCTAGATTAATATGTGGTAGCCAGTTCTGGACGGCTGTCATGGCCGCAATAAGCAGCGGAAAGTAAATCACAATGCCTAGGCCGGTATAGGCTAAATCGCGCAACTTCGGCCGAACCAGGCCAATAGCCGCCCAAACAGCCTTGCGGCGGCGGATAAACCAGGCCAACATAGCCAAAGTAGTGCCTTCTACTAGGGCCACGTACATAAACTGAGGCCAAACCTGTTGCACCCAGGCATTAATGTAGCTTTGATTCCAGCCCCGCAGCCAAGCTACCGACAGTAGCAGCACCGAGCCCAAAAACTGGGATACAAAATAGATGACAACAGTACCGATTATGGCGGCCAGCGGCCCCCATGTAACCAGCTGCTGCTTAGTAATAGTGGCCCGCTTGGAGACGGCAGCCAAGGGCGGCACCTCAATAGGCGGTTCTTGGCTGGGCACTTTGCTGTGCATGGCTAAAAGTTCCTTTTAACATCAACGATAGTAATCACAAAAAAGAGTAGCATCAACAACGCCAAACCAGCGCCATTAACCAGCTCTTCCACTTTTGGAGATAACGGCCGCCTAACAATACGACTGATTAACAGCAGAAACCAGCGACCGCCGTCTAGGGCCGGTATGGGCAGTATGTTCATCAGCGCCAGTGTTAACGAAATGATGGCAATAATAGCCAGCATAAATTGATAGCCCAGGCTACTGCCGTCTTTGAGAAGCACAAAAATACCAACTGGCCCTGCTACTTGGGCGCTAGCCTGGCTGCCCTGCCCATGAAAAACGCTATTGATGGCGCGCCCCAACCCCTGCAGCGTCGCCACGGTAACTTGTTTGATTAAGCCAACAGCCACAATCGGTGCCGACCAGGTAGACCGTGTCAAACTATACTGAGTCGGCGAAATCCCCAAATGGCCTTTGGGATTGTTGGTTTTGAGACTAGCCTGAACGGCGGCGTCACTCAGCAAACGGATGCTTGCTTGATGAGTCTTGTCGTTATGCTTAAAAGTCAGCTGGACCGTCTGGCCGGCGTAACGCTGCGTGAGGCCAGGCAGCTGATCCTGGCTAGTAATAGCCTGGTCGTGACCAGCGGGCCCGATCGACAGCAACTGATCGCGCTGCTGCAAACCAGCTTTAGAGGCCGGCGAGTTGGCATCCACCAACCCCACCAGGACCTCCTGGCGAGACACTTTGGTATCACTTTTAACAGTAAATTGATTGCCCAAAAGCTGCGGCATGCCGACTAAAGCCAAAATAGTGAACAACAAAAAAGCTACAATTAGGTTCATGGTGACGCCGGCCAACAGCACTTTGGTCTTAGCCCACAAGCTGGCGGCTCCAAAACTGCCACGTTGGGTGTCGCTGTCGTGTTCG
>JBDTKG010000079.1:0-4558 GCA_039935435.1 Saccharimonadales bacterium (SeqCode)
TAGGTGCCATGGCCAGCATTGTGGTGGGTTTTTTGCTGGTCACTGGCGCCGGCGCCAGTTTGTCCAGCCGCAGCGTGGTAGCCCGCTCGCAAGCTAAAGCGGCTGCTAATGGTTGTGCTCAGCTAGCGCTGGTTGCCATTAACACCAACGGCTCGGCTCCCAATCCGCTGACCAGCAGTCAAAGTCTCGACGCAAGCAGCGGGCAATCTTGTCAGTACGTTATCACTGGCAGCTCGCCCCAATATAATATCGCCGTCAGTGGCACAGTAACGCAGGGCTCTCGTAGTTATGTTCATCGGCTCACCCTGACTACCGACCAAGTCAGCCCTCAGGTTAATGTATCTTCTTGGAGTGATGCCCCTTAATTTTTAAAGACGAGGTATACTATTAAATAGTAAGGATAACAACTATGGCTGATTACAAGATTTCTCAAACTCCAGATGGTTCAAAACGGGCTTCACCTAAGCGCCGCAAAGTCGCCAAGCGGGCCAGCAGTCGCAGTTTTAATCCTCAGTTAGTGATGGGCGGCATTGTGCTGGTTTTAATATTAGTTTTTGGCGGCTTAGCCTGGGCTCACTTTTTTGTCGCTAAGCCTCAGTTAGCCAGTGGCAGCACAACTGCCAAGCCAATCCACAAGCCGGTTTCGGCGGCAACTCGTTCGGCCGTCACAGGTGCAATCGCTAGCCAACAGGCTGGTAATTTATCGGCTTATTATGGGGCGCAGGTCCACGTGGTTATGACCAAGCAGGGGATTAATCGCACTCTCAGCGGTGCGCAGGTTAGTCAGCTAATTAACAACCCCTTAAATGGTGCTCAAAGCCCCTGGAACTGGCATCTGCCACCAGGCGATATTGCCGCTTGGCAAACCGGCCCTTACGGTCAGTACTTTGATGGTAATGTGATTGTAGGCCAGTCTAACGATGGCACTGTGGTTAGTGTGACGGTTGATGATAACGGCCAAATAACCACCATCTTTGTAGCGCCAGTGGGCGACCTAACGCCGCCATCCTCTGGTGGCGGGGCAAATACTGGCGCTCAAGGGACGTCTAGCGGTTCGACTGGCTCAAGCGGCTCCGGTACGTCCAACGGCGGCTCCACCGGCGGTTCGCCGTCTAACCCCAGCACTGGTCTGGGTGGCCAGTACAGCGACTAGAGGTTGCATAGTGCTTATGCCTAGGGTATTATTCTGGTATCGATAAGTAAATATATTTAAAGGGAGTGGGCATGCTCAATAAATTAACCGCAAAATTAAACCGTCACCGTTCGGACCAATCGGGCTTCACCCTTATCGAAGTCCTGCTAGTTGTCGCCATCATCGCTATTTTGGCTGGCATCGTTATTTTAGCTATTAACCCTAACAAGCAGTTGGGTGACACCCGAAATGCACAGCGCCAAGCCGACGTTAACACCATCCTTAACGCCACTTACCAGTACAGTATCGATAATCAGGGTAACCTGCCACCTACAATCACAACCACGCCAACCGACATTTGTATAACTGGCGCTACTTGTACTAGCATGGTCGACCTTAGTGTTTTGACCACCGATGGCAAGTACCTGGTAGCTATGCCTAAAGATCCTAAGACTAGTACCGCCACCGATACTGGTTATCAAATTAGCCAAGATGCCAACAGCCGTATTACCGTTTCGGCTCCTGGTGCCGAACAAAGTAAAACCATTAGTGCCACACGTTAACTGAAGAGGGAGATTATTCATGTCATTACTTAGCCAAGCCAAACAAATTCGTCAACAACGAGGCCAACAATCGGGCTTCACCCTTATCGAAGTCCTGCTAGTTGTCGCCATCATCGCTATTCTAGCTGGTATCGTTATTCTAGCTATTAACCCTAACAAGCAGTTGGGTGACACCCGGAATGCACAGCGCCAAGCCGACGTTAACACCATCCTTAACGCCACCTACCAGTACAGCATCGACAACCAGGGCAATCTACCCACCGGTATCACTGGAACGGCCACCGATGTTTGTGGCACCCACGCCGCAACTTGCACAGGCCTTATTAACCTAAGTGTCCTTAGCGACAACGGCAAATACTTAGTGGCCATCCCACACGACCCTAAGTCCGGTTCCGACACTGGCGACACTGGCTACACCATCCTTAAAGATGCCAACAACCGCGTAACTGTAGCTGCCCCTAGTGCCGAACAAGGCAAAACCATCAGCGCCACTCGCTAGAGCCTAGTATATACAGCCAGCAAAATACTCATGGCTTAACGCTTGACCGCTGTTAATATAATGACATGAGCGAAACCGAACAAGACCCCTACAGCAAGGGCTTAGACACTACGCGGCCAAATGGCCAGCGACTGCACGCCGTTCAACTGCACTCCAATCGTTTAGTAATGCAAAGAGGCAGTGTGGCCACCGCTTACGGCAATAGTGACCAGACCGAGTATGCTAGCCTTGTTTGCGAAGCCACTTACTTTGGCTACGGCAATAAAAAGCTGTCTATTCTTCCGGACGTTAGCCTTGAGCTGATCGAACTTGCCCCCAACAGTCACGGCGGCAATTTACCGGCATTGAAGATCGTCATGTCCGGTAAAGGTAAAGTTGAAATTTCCTGCGGTCAAGCCACCGAATGTACGCGAGCAATCGAAGAACTAGCTGCCAAGCCGCAGCAGTCTAAAAGTACTTTGGCCTTGCTGTCGTTAGCTAGCGACTATGTTGCAGCCGCACAACATGACGACCATGACTTTACGGAGAGCCTGTTGTCGTTATCGACTTCAGATGGCCATTCGATCTACGAAACTATACAAGCAGCCACCCTAGAAAATGGCAAAACACGCACAGTCAGCCGCAACTTTGCAGCTACGGTGGGCATGTTTACCACTGTATTGATTGATAAGACAACGGTGATCGGTCCAGCGGGAGGTATGAGCACTATGTCTGTCAGACACAATGATTTTCTGGAAGCGGTCACCTACGGGTATACGGCCACCACTAGTGGCGATCATCATTTTAGCTACGTTTCCGCCAACCCCTATCGAATGATTGTCGAACAGCCTATTGCTGTGATGTATAACGCAACTGACATATTATTGGACTCTGTTGCTAGCCTAACGCTACAAACAATGTAATAAATTATGCACAATGGTGGGCGATATCACTTCGTGGAATCACCACACAAAAACTTTTGGTGGGCGATATAGGATTCGAACCTATCACCTCAGCAACGTCAATGCTGCGCTCTAGCCAAATGAGCTAATCGCCCTCGTAACAGATAACAGCATAACAAAAACGTCGCCTAAAAGGAAGTCGAACACAAGAATATACCATATATGACATACGCCCAAAAGCAGCTATATCATGGAAGGTATATAATTGGCCGCTTTCACCGGAGCTTATCCCCAGCTACGCTGTCAAAAAGACAATAAGATAGTACTAGCCAGATAATACCATTACTGTATACTCATTGATGAGGTGAGTTTTGCCGGCTGTTTTGAACCAATGCACAGATTAGAAGAAATTCTCAAAAAATTCTGTGCAACGGAAGCCAATAGAGCAAAACCAAGGAACAACGTAGAAGGGGTCGAATGTCATGCGAGAACATTCGACCTTTTTTATTTATCACGGCTTATTTGGCGCTTTGTAACAGAGGTGATATTATGATTAAAACAGGGAGCAATATGGCAAATACAGACGATCATCTTCATCCAATGCGGCACAGCTTGGCGCACATCATGGCCAATGCCATCCAGCACCTCTGGCCAGAGGCCAAATTTGGCGTTGGACCGGTCGTCAAAGACGGCTTTTATTACGACGTAGATTTGGGCAATGACAATCTGAGCGACGAAGACTTTAAGAAGATAGAAAAGGAGATGCACGGCATAATTAACGCCAAGCAGCCTTTCGTTAAGTCCGATAAACCAATTGACGAAGCCATCAAGTGGGCCCAGGACGCCAAACAACCTTACAAAGAAGAATTATTAAATGACTTGAAGCGGGCCGGCACTACCGTTGCTAAAGACTTGGACCCTGGCGAGCTGGGCACCATCACCACCGGTGACAGCAAGGCAGACTCAGCTTCATTTTACACAAACGGCGACTTTACTGATCTGTGCCGTGGTCCGCACGTCGCCGCCACTGGCGACACCGGCGCCTTTAAGCTAATGCGCGTCAGCGGCGCTTACTGGCGTGGCAAAGAGGGTAATCCTCAGATGCAGCGCGTCTACGGCGTGGCCTTCGCCAGCAAGGAAGACCTCAATAAACACCTGCAAATGCTAGAAGAAGCCAAAAAACGCGACCACCGCAAACTGGGCCAAGAATTAGATCTATTTGTCTTTAGTGACCAAGTTGGCAGCGGACTACCTCTGTTCACTCCTCGGGGGACAATCCTGCGCGACGAACTAGCCGATTTTTCCAACCAATTACGCCAGAGCCGGGGCTACCAAAAAGTCTGGATCCCTCATATTACCAAAAAAGATTTGTATGAAACATCTGGCCACTGGGCTAAGTTTGGCGACGAACTCTTCCTGGTAAAAAGCCAGGAGACCTCTGACGAACTAGTCATGAAACCAATGAATTGCCCGCATCATACCC
>JBDTKG010000080.1:0-4530 GCA_039935435.1 Saccharimonadales bacterium (SeqCode)
GATTATCCGCGCATCATCGACCGCTACGAGCTGCTTTACAAAAAGATCTTAAACAAGCGCTCCAAGTAGTGAAGATTGGCTTTATCCTAGACGATAGCCTAGATAGTAGCGATGGAGTTCAGCAGTATATTCTAACTTTGGGAAAGTGGTTTGGCCAGCAAGGTCACGATGTGCACTACCTGGTTGGTCAGACCAAGCGCCAGGACGTGGCCACGGTCCACAGTTTAAGCCGCAACGTTGCAGTGCGCTTTAATGGTAATCGGATGTCTATTCCCTTGCCCGCCAATCGCCGTGATATTAAGCGTTTGCTTGCGGAGCAACAGTTTGACGTGTTGCATGTTCAGATGCCATATAGTCCATTTATGGCTGCTCGGATAATATTGGCGGCTCCGCCCCAGGCAGTTATAGTGGGAACATTCCATATTATGCCTTTCGGACGGCTGCACACAGTTGGAGCTAAGGCGTTGCAGCTAGTTTTGCGTCGTTCGGCGGCCCGCCTCAACCAGGTTTGGAGTGTTTCGGCACCGGCCCAACGCTTTGCGGCTAGCTTAGGTATAAAATCGCAAGTTCTGCCTAACGCAATCGATCTGTCTCAGTTTAAGCCAAAGAATGCTCGGAGTGCAGTCAGGCCCCTTAAGCAAGTAGTGTTTTTGGGGCGATTGGTGCAGCGTAAAGGTTGCATGCAGCTGCTTAAAGCAATCGATATCTTGGCTCAGTCGGAATCAATTGATAATTTACAGGTCAAGATCGGCGGCCGTGGGCCGCAGCTAACTATGCTTCGTCAGTTTGTATTCCAGCACGGACTATCTGATATTATCGAATTTGTTGGCTATGTGGCCGAGGCCGATAAAGCGGCCTTTTTAGCCGCCGCCGATGTAGCGGTTTTCCCTAGCCTAGGCGGCGAAAGTTTTGGTATTGTTTTGCTAGAAGCCATGGCCGCTGGTTCTGGCGTAGTGTTAGCTGGCCATAACGCCGGCTATTCTAGTGTTTTGGTATCGATTCCGCAGTCTCTATTTGACCCCACCAACCCAGCGGCGCTAGCGGCCTTAATTACGCAAATGCATCATCAGCCTCAGCTGGCCCAGCGACTTCATGATCAGCAGCAAAGCTTGGTGCAAGGCTTCGACATCAACCTAATTGGCCAAAAACTGCTATTATGTTATCAACAGCAAATGCAACAGTCTAAACAAGGGGAAAATCATGAAGATATTCAACGACAAAAGTGATGTAACCGTCAACATATCCTCGGAATCTATTATCCGCATGGTGGTGTTAGTGATCGTCACCGTTGTGGCTTGGCGCTTTTTGGGCTTGATTCATCACCAGATAGAATTAATTGGCGCGGCAGCCTTCTTGGCGCTGGCCCTTAATCCAGCCGTTAGTTATATTTCTCGGCATCTTCATATTAAGAGCCGAGTCGGCGCAACTGGGCTGGCCTACCTTGTTGTCTTGGTGCTGCTATCTGGCTTTTTGTTACTAGTCGTGCCTCCCCTAGTCAGTCAGACCAACGATTTTGTCCGCACCGTGCCCAGCACAGTTAATGATATTCGAAATAAGAATTCGACGACTGGTCGGCTAGTCCAGCGGTACCACTTACAACCGCAGATTAACAAAGTTAGCCATCAAGTCAGCAATAAACTCAATGACGCGCCTAGTGTTTTGGTATCGACTGCCAGCCGTGTTGGCGGCGTGGTGATTTCGATGCTGACCATTCTGGTGCTGACTTTTATGATGTTAGTAGAGGGACCTTTGTGGTTTCAGCGCCTTTGGGCCATTACCCCGGCCAATAAAACCAAAGCCTATAAAAAGGTGGCTCATCAGATGTACCGCGTTGTAACCGGCTATGTTAACGGCCAGGTACTGATCGCTACTATTGCCGCTGGTTTCTCGATGGTGGCCTTACTGATTGCCAGCACCGTCATCGGCACATCCATTAACGCTGTGGCCTTGGGCGGTATTGTCTTCCTGTTTGGACTAATCCCTTTAATTGGCAACACCTTAGCAGCCATCCTGGTGGTTCTTATCTGTCTGTTTACCTCATTGCCGCTGGCTATCGTTATGGCCATCTACTTCCCGATTTATCAGCAGATCGAAAATACCACGCTTCAACCGCACATTCAAGCTAAAAACAACCAGCTGACACCATTGCTAGTCTTTATGTCCGCTTTAGTAGGTGCCGGTTTTGGAGGCCTGCTCGGGGCCTTTGTAGCCATTCCAGCCGCCGGTTGCTTCCGAATTGTCCTGGAGTATCGCTTTGGCGATAAGTTCTCGCCAACCTTTCAAGATTTTAACGAGTAAATAGACCAAGCGATTAAAACTAGCGTCGATGGTTCCAGATTTGGCCTTGAGGCGTATCTCGAACCTCCACGTCGGCCTTAAGCAGTTGGTTGCGTAGTTTGTCGGCAGTTGCCCAATCTTCAGCCACACGGGCTGTGTGGCGCTCGTCAAGCAGCTTTTGCGATTCCTGGGATAGCTTGGTTGTAGTAGAGAGGTTCAGGCCTAGGTAACTATCAACAGAAATCAGGTATTGGCGCAGTTGCTGTGCGTCCTGAGTCGAAATTCCGCCGTTCCACTGTCCGAACAGCTGATCTATCAAAAAAATGGCCCGTGGCGTATCCAAATTATCGGACATCACCGGTTGCAAGGCGGCTTCTTGCCAGCTGATTGCGGGAATATCTGTCATCTGTGGGTTGGCTTGCCAGACCAAGTCGGCGGTTGCCCGCCAATTATTAAGCCGGTTTTGGGCAGCTTCCAGGTTCTGCCAAGAAAAATGGGCCTCGCGGCGGTAATGTGTTTGCAGAATCATCAGCCGTAACGCTAACGGTTCGAACCCTTTTGCAGCAATGTCGGCTAGCGTGTAAAAGTTGTTGGCACTCTTGGCCATCTTACGGCCGTCCACCAGCACATGGTTGTTATGGGCAAAAATCCCCGCCATTATTGGCCCTTTGTGCAAAGCGGTGCTTTGGGCAATCTCGTTTTCGTGATGTGGAAATATCAAGTCGATGCCGCCAGTGTGGATATCAAAAGGAATACCCAGCTGCTTCTGGCTCATAGCCGAGCATTCGATATGCCATCCCGGTCGGCCGCTCAGATCTTGGCCATCGATGGATAAGGGCCATGCTGGTTCGCCTGGTTTTTGTTTTTTCCACAAGGCAAAATCGTGCGGAGTGGCTTTATCGTACTCATCATTCTGGATGCGAGCTTCACTAGTCGAACTGTCGGTAATAGTCGATAGTTGGCCGTACACTTTGCCGCTTTGGCGGTACTTGGCAATCGAAAAATAGACACCGTCGTCTGCCAAATAGGCAAAACCGGCTTTATGCAGTTCGATGATGAGTTGCTTCATTTCTTCAATCGAGTCGGTGGCCTTAATGAACTTATAGGCTTCCAGCTGATTGCCAATGGCCACCATATCGTCATTGAACTGGGCAATGTACTTGCTGGTCAGTTCGGTTAGCGCCTGGTCTGGCTCCAGCTGAGGATAGTTTTTGGCGCTGCGGGCAATAATTTTATCGTCGACATCGGTGTAGTTCATGACATGCAGCACCTGATGGCCTTCGGCCGAGATGGCCCGCCGCAAGCTGTCGGCAAAAATATAGGCTGCCAGATTACCAATGTGCGCCTGATCGTAAACGGTGGGGCCGCAGGAGTAAATTCGGACTGTCTCGCTTAGAGGCTCGAGCTGCTGCTGGTGCTTCGTTAAACCGTTATAGAGCCTCACGTTAATTGATCCTGGGGCAGCTTTTGCAGTAACTCCAATGCTAGGGCTACTGTTTTAGCCTTTAGTTGGCCTAGAGGTTGGCCTTTGGCAACTTTAAAGCCGCTGGCGTACTGGTGGCCGCCACCGCCAAACTGGGCCGCAATTTGGTTGGCTACCGGCGATCCGTAGTTGCAGCGAATTTTAGCCGTTACCTTGCCGTCGGGATACGACTTGAAGGCGATGGCTACCGCCGTGCCCTCGGTCATGCGCATGTCGTCCATCACTAGCATCGATGGGTTATAGCTAGGACTATATTGTTGAATTTCATCCCAAGGAATATCGATGGTGGCTACCTGGTTGTTATTGTGATATTCGACACGCTGTAGCAGGCGTCCCTTGTAGGCCACTAATTCGGCAGATTTGCGCATTAATTGCCGCCGTTCGTTATCAATTTTGGCCAAGCTAACACCCTGACCGACAAGCTGGCTGATGATCTGGATACTGCGAGCCGAGGTTGCCTCGGTAATCAGGCCAAGGCTGTCGGACATAATACTAACTGCTAGCATTTCGGCTGCTTCTAGCGGCACAGGCCACTTCAGCTGTTGACTGAGTTCGAAAATTAATTCACCGGTCGATACAACTGGTTGGTTGCAAACAACGCTGGCAAAACTGATGTTAGCTTGGACGTCGTGGTGATCTAGGACAATGCTTGGCTTGGCGGCTATCCAGCCCTTCTGACCCGACTTTATCAGTGAATCAAACAAATCGATAGTGCTGGTGTCGACAATGATGCTGGCATCGAACTTTTTGGGCAGCTCGCTACTAACTCG
>JBDTKG010000081.1:0-2331 GCA_039935435.1 Saccharimonadales bacterium (SeqCode)
CGGAACCATTCTCAACTAACATGGTTTCGACAATGCCGGCCGGGCTGTTACCGTCTTTAACGGTATATTGAAAGCGCGGCGTAGTCTCATCCGACTGCATTTGTTGCAGTTCAGCGTCAACTTGGCGCCGCAGCTCGGTACTAATGCCAGGAGTGGCTACACGCTCAGTAGTAACAGTTGATCGAGTTAGTTGATCGCCGGCGGCTGGTTGGAAAGTACGATCAGCACTGCCAGTGTGGGCGATCTCTTTAGCTAAGCTTGGGCCACCGAGCACGCCAGCTGTAATGGCGGCAGCCGCTAAGGCTAAACGACCGGTGCGGCGGTACTTCTGCCAAACTGTTGGTTGCTGTTCGATGTGGGTACGAGGCAATTCGCTGTGGACTTGGGCTTTTTTCATGCTCGAATTATAGCATAAGCTTTCTGCTGCGTCAATAGTGTTTTGTGAAACTTGTGGTTAGCGGACTTGGCGAAGGAACTCGGCCAGCCACTTGGCACTGGGGCGAATGGTGCGTTTCATGCCGTTGGCTCGGTCCACTTCGACTAGGCCAAACTTGGGCCACCAGCCTGATTCCCATTCGAAGTTGTCGAGCAAGCTCCAGTGCAGATAGCCGCGCAGATCGACGCCCTCGCTGAGGGCCCGCTCCATGGCAATAATGGTTTCTTCTATCCACCAGCGGCGGTATTGGTCCTGAGCATCGGCGACGCCGTTTTCGGTAATAAAGATTGGTTTTTTGTAGCGTACCCAAGTGCGCAGCAATAGTGGATAAATGCCCTCTGGTTCCATGTACCAGCCCAAATCGTTAACCGGGACGCTGGGATTTTGACGGTGGAAATTCTTGTAGTAGTCGGTGAAGTAATAGTTAATACCGATAAAGTCTTGCTGGCGGCGGATACGGTGCAAAAACCACCAGTCCCAGGCAAAACGCATGACTTTGGTGGTAACACCATCAATGATGTTGTGAGGCCGTTTGGCTTGGATGTTGCCCAGCTGGGCGGCGATGCCTACCTGCAAGTGCGGATGAGCCGATTTAAGGAGTTTGTAAGCTTGTTTGTGGGCGGTGTGCAGATTCCAGTAGGTCCACAGGCCCAGCAACGGTTTACGCAGCTGCGGCGGCCGCGTACCCTCGATAAAGCCCAGGCTGACGTAAACGTTGGGCTCGTTGAGAGTGATGATGTAGCTGAGATCGGCACCAAATTCATCGGAGATTTTTTGGACAAAACGTTTAAAGTAGCCTAGGTTGGCTCGTTTGGTAAAGCCGCCCTTCTGCTCAAACCAGACCGGAACCGTCCAATGCCAAATATTAAGAAATGGTTCGATTTTGCGTTTTCGAAGTTCGGACAAATAGTCGCGGTAGTGGTCGACGGCCGCTTGATCCCATTGGCCCTCTTGGGGCTCGATACGCGACCATTCGATGCTAAAGCGGAAGGCGTTCATGTTGAGGTCGGTTAGCAAGTCGAAGTCTTGTTTATAGCGGCGGTAGTGATCGACGCCGTGGTCGGAGACGTAATTTTGCGGTTTTTCGGCTTGGGCCTTGACGCGTGGCCAGTCTGGAATCCAGCCCTGGCGCTGGTTGGCGGTACGGGCTAGTTCTTTGGCATTGGCCAGCTCCCAAACTGTCCAATCGTCGTGGTTGCCGCCTTCTACCTGGTGGCCGGCGGTGCTGGCTCCCCAGAAGAAGTTTTTGGGAAAGATTGGCTTTTTATCCATTCCCTCTACTCTACACCAGATTGGCAAGGCTGACTACGGATTAGGGGCTAGGCATAACGGCGCGGCGGGCTTATGATGAAGCCATGAAATTAGCAAAAATCCACAAACCAATCGAACCAGCCTGGCACGTCCAGTTGGCCATTATTGCCGCCATTGTTACTCAAGTCTTTTTGAGCCGCGATTACGTGGTTGGCCCCCGTTTTGCCATGGCCATATTTGAGTTTGTAGTCCTAGTCGCCCTCAGCATCCCCTACGCCAGCCCACCCAGCCACCTTCGCGGCGCTATTCGCCGTTTGCTAGCTATTGTTTTGCTGATGATTATCACGGTATCAAATATTGTATCCTTAATACTGGTTAGCGACGCTCTGTTAAATGGCGCTGTTAACAACGGTCACCAACTGATTTTCTCGGCCCTAATCATCTATGCCGTGAATGTGATTGTTTTTGGCCTACTCTACTGGGAGCTGGACGACCGCAACACCGAGGGATTGGCCGACACGGTGCGCGACTTTTTGTTCCCGCAAATGATGACCTCCAGCAGCGTCACCAAGCAGCACGGCTGGCAACCGACCTTTTTTGACTACTTGTATGTGTCCATTACCAATGCCAGCGCGTTTAGCCCT
>JBDTKG010000082.1:0-8818 GCA_039935435.1 Saccharimonadales bacterium (SeqCode)
CACAGCCCGAGGTGGGCAGCGATTTTACGGTCACAGCACCCATCAATTACGGCAGTGGCATCCTGGCTTACAATTGGTCGGCCAGCTTGCAGGGCAGAACTCTAACAGGCAAGGGGAATGCTCCCGACAAGCAGACGGCCGGACCGTTTAATATCGGCACGCCCGGCAGCTATACCGTTACTTGGTCTATCACCTGGAATGGTGGCAGTCTGACCTGTCCCCCCACCATTATCAATGTTGGCCAGCAGCCATACCTCAAAGTTTATGGAAACGACGTGGCCGTTGGCTCGGCCAGCAACGCATCCTGTACGCCCGACAATTCTCAGGCTACCATTTTAGCGCTGGGCGATCAGAAGGGCGGCAGTTACACCGGCTCCAGTAGTCAGCTAGGCGTTTTTGCTCTGGGCCAGATTGCCTCGTTCTTTAGTGCTGGCCAGCAGGCTGGCAATCCGCCGGCAGCTCCAACCGGCTTAACTTTTGGTAACTATGGGTTGAGCGGAGCGGTGGTCGGCTACGGCGGCCTCAGCGGCATGCGTCACTGCCTGACCGATTACTTTAGTGATGCAGTAGGCACCCAGACGCCAAAAAGCGGCGCTCCAGGCATCTTTCTTAACGGTCTAACCCAAGGCTTGCAGTACTACCAGGCTCCAGACTCCACACCCTTCTATGTCAATTCCTCCCAAAACCTCGGCAGCGGTCAAAAGGTGGCCTTAGTGGTCAACGGTGATGTCCACATCGCTAATAACATTGTTTACGGACCTTACGGCAGCGTGGCTAGCATGCCATCGTTGTACCTGATTGTGCGAGGTAACATCTACATAGATTCCAGCGTTACCCAGCTTAGTGGAGTTTATATTGCTCAGCCCGACAGCAAGGGCCAGGGCGGAACCATTTATACCTGTTCCAACGCCTCAGCGCCGGTTCAGGTTGGTCAGTTGTTCCAGCAGTGCAACCAACAATTAACTATTAACGGGGCCTTTATCGCTCAAAACGTTAAGTTTTTGCGAACCTATAGTACTAAGAACCTAAGCCAGGTCAACGAGGGCTACGGCAGTACTCACGCCGCTGAGGTTTTTAAGGCCAGCCCTCAGATGTACTTGAGTTTGCCCGACGCCTTGCAGAAGCCGGGAGCCGGCAGCACTTACGACTCCATCACCAGTTTGCCGCCAATCTTGTAAAAGGCTTGCGCAACACCATGACGCTTATGCTATAATTTAGCCTAAGATGAGCTTAATAACTGGCGTATCCGATTTCTTTGGCTTGGACCTGGGCACCACCGCCATCCGGCTTGTACAGTTGCGCGGTAATGGAACCGCCAAGCAGCTAGTTAAATATGCCCATATTCCCATCGATAGTAAGCTAGCTATGAGCGATGCCGCCGCCGACCAACAGCGGGTCATGCAAGTCGTCAAAGAGCTGCTGGGCCAAGCCCGTTTAACAACTCGTAACGTGGCCGTTGGTATTCCGTCTAGCAAAGTTTTTACAACTGTGGTCGATATCGATCGGCTGTCACCTTCAGAACTGGCCAAATCGATTCGTTTTCAGGCTGATTCGCTAATTCCAACCCCTTTGCCTGAGTCTAAAATCGACTGGGCCGTCACCGGCGACTCGCCTAAAGACAAAACCAAGGTCGAGGTGCTGCTAACTAGTGTCACCAACGATTTTATCGAGAAGCGCTTGGACGCCCTAGAAGGCATCGGCCTCAACGTGATTGCTTTTGAGCCCGACAACCTAGCTTTGGCGCGAGCCCTGACGGCTGGCAACTTGACCACACCGCAGATGGTTATAGACGTTGGCCACAAGAGCACCGACATCGTTATTACTCAAAACGGCGCCCCGCGCTTAACTCGGTCCATTCCTACCGGTAGTGAAGCCATTGTTCGTTCGGCTATGCAAAATCTTAACATCGAAGAAAAACAAGCCGAGCAGTTTGTCTTCAAATTTGGCCTTAGCCCCACTAAGCTAGAAGGGCAGATTTACCACGCCATCCTGAACACCGTGGATGGCATTGTGGCCGAAATCGATAAATCGATTAAGTTTTTCCAAACCCGTTATGTCGATGCCAAGCTTGATCGCATTATTGTCACGGGCGGTGCCAGCACTTTGCCCGAATTCCCATCGTATGTTGCCAACAAATTTACCATTAATGTCGAGATTGGCAACGCTTGGCGCAATATTAGTTATCCACCCGATCGCCAAAACGAACTAATGGCTATCTCAAACAGTTTTGGCGTCGCAGCCGGGCTGGCGGAGCGTGAAGAATGATTCAGTTTAACCTATTACCAGATGTCAAGCTGGAGTACATCAAAACCCGCCGTAGCAAACGGATGGTCTTGATGATCTCGGCCCTTGTGGCCGGCCTCTGCCTGCTGATATTTATTGGTATGTTTGTGTTTGTGAATGTTCTGCAGCGCAAGCATCTTAACGACCTTAATAAGGATATTAAAAGCAATATCTCTACTTTGCAGCAAACGCCCGATCTTAGTAAGATTTTAACAATTCAAAATCAGCTATCCAGTTTGACCGGTCTGCACCAACAAAAGCCAGCCGCCAGCCGCCTGTTAGACTATCTCGGCCAGTTAACACCAGCCAATGCCACCATTTCTGACGCTCGAGTCGACTTTACTGCCAACACTATTAGTTTAACGGGCGATGCCGATGCTCTAAGCACCGTCAACCAATTTGTCGACACCGTAAAATTCACTACTTATTCTAGCGACGCCAACAGCCAAACTCCTAAGGCCTTTTCGAGCGTCGTTCTGACCAGTTTTTCGAAAGGTGACAAGGGCAGTAGCTACCAAATCGACTTTAGCTTCAATCCAGCTATCTTCGATAATACCCAAAAGATCCAACTAACCGTTCCCAAGATTATTTCTACCCGTTCCGAAGTCGACAAACCAGCCGACCTATTCCAAAAAAGTACATCAACACCGGCAGCGCAATAGGCAAGGGCACACAAAGGCAAATATATGGCAACAATCAAGACATCCAGCAAACACTTACAAATCGACAAGGCTAATTCGACCATGGTACTAACTGTGGCCATAGCTGCCTTTATTGTTGCCTTTTCGCTGGTAGCCTCCAGGGCTTTATTAAACAAGAGTTCTTACCAGGGCCGGGTAATCGCCGCTAAAGAGAAGGCCTCCAACCAGCTTAAGGCCAACGTCAGTGCCGCTAGTAGCCTAACTACGGCCTACAAAGCTTTCGTTAGCAGTGACGACAACATTATTGGCGGCAATCCCAGCGGCAGTGGCCAAAAAGACGGTGATAACGCCAAGATAACTTTGGACGCTCTGCCGAGCCAGTACGACTTTCCAGCTTTGGCTTCCAGCTTGGAGCTCATCCTAACTCAGAATAATTACAAAATCGGCTCCATCACCGGCACCGACGACGAGTTAGCCCAGCAGAACACCCAGAGCCCTAGCCCAGCTCCAGTGACCATGCCATTTACGGTCGATGTCGACGCTAATCTGGATTCTGCCAAGAACCTACTGGACATCTTCCAAAAATCGATCCGTCCCATCAGCATTCAGACCCTCGACATCAGCGGCAGCAACAACGACCTCAAGCTTAATGTCACAGCCAATACTTTCTACCAGCCGGCCATGAACCTTAAGATCCAAACAAAGGTCATCAAATGAAGCAAAAAGATATATTCGTCATCGTAGTGGTAGTAGTGATTAGCGCTGGCATCTCGGTGTTTGTGTCTAAGTGGCTATTTTCGGTACCAGCCGGTCGCCAAACAAAGGTCGAGGTGGTCACGCCTATCTCAGCTCAGTTCGATCAGCCCGATAGCCGTTACTTTAACTCCAACTCGGTTGATCCAACCAAGAACATTACTATTGGAGACAACCAGAATAGTGCTCCGTTTAATAGCAACTCTAACGGGCAATAGACATAAGGGGTGGTAAAATGGGCGTTTTAGAAGAGGCGTTTTAAATGAGCGTTTTGTCGGCCGAAACGGTGGCACAGGTCGAGAACCGCTTAGTTAAAGACGGCTTAGTGCCGGCCGCCAAACTTAAAGAGGCTAAGAGTCAGGCCGTTAACAAGAATTCGCCGCTTTTCTCCTATCTGGTGAGCTCTGGTAGCTTAACCAACGAGCAACTGACCAAAACCGTCGCAACTGTTACCAACGTCCCGTACGTCAACCTCAGCCAGGCACACATCGATACCGAGGTATTGGCTCTATTGCCACAAGATATTGCCGAGCGTTACATGGCCGTGCCGCTGGGGAACATTCAGCACCGACTAGTGGTGGCCATGCTTGATGCCGACAACGTGCAGGCTGTCGACTTTTTAGCTAACAAAATTGGTCGGCCTCTTAAGGTTTACGCCGCTAGCGAAGAGGGCATTAGGCGCGTTCTGAGCCAATATCACTCCACTATCGACCAAGACGTTGTGGGAGCCTTGGGTCAGCAGGTGGCCAGCGACATCAAGGCCGACACCGATATCGCCATTACCGGCAGCAAGCAAAACATTAAAACAATTGTTCAGGACTCACCCATCAGCAAGGCTCTGAGTGCCATTTTGGAATATGCCGCCAACAGCCGGGCCAGTGACATCCACATTGAGCCTCTCGAAAAAGAGCTCAAAATTAGGGCTCGTATCGATGGCGTCCTGCGCGAGGTGATGCGTTTACCCAAGAGCACCGAAGCTCCGCTGGTGTCACGTATAAAAATCTTATCCAGTTTGAAAATTGACGAGCACCGCATTCCACAGGACGGTCAATTTAGCATTCTGGTGGCCGGCCGAGACATCGATTTGCGTATTGCCATATCACCGGTCGTTTGGGGTGAGCAGGTGGTAATCCGTTTGCTCGACAAAAGCGGCACAAGCTTTAAGTTGGAAGATATGGGCTACACCGGCCGCGCCCTGCGTACCATCCGGCTAGCCGTTAAGCAGCCCAATGGCATGGTGCTCACCTCAGGACCGACCGGTTCTGGTAAGTCCACCTCCATGTATGCCCTAATTCAGGAAATCAAGTCCGATGAAGTTAATATTGTCACGCTGGAAGACCCCGTGGAATACAAGATGGACGGCGTTAACCAGATTCAAGTTAACGGCGATGTTGGCTTAACTTTTGCCAGTGGTTTGCGCTCCATCTTGCGTCAGGACCCCAACGTGGTGATGGTGGGGGAGATTCGCGACGCCGAAACAGCCGGTCTGGCTGTACAGGCTGCTTTAACTGGTCACTTGGTTTTCTCGACCCTGCACACCAACTCGGCTGCCGGCATTTTGCCTCGATTGCTCGATATGGACATCGAACCCTTCCTAATTGCTTCCACAGTCCGAGCTGTAATTGGTCAGCGGCTGGTTCGGCGGCTAACCGACGAAAAAATATCGTATCAAAGTACGCCGGTCGAAACTGAGGCCATTCACTCTGTTGTGGGCCATCTTTTGCCGGCAACTAAAGAAGAAATGGTGAAAGTTTGCCAAGACTTAGGCTATAAAACCTTGCCACTAAGGGGTCAAAGTGCTTATACTTTGTACAAGGGCAAAGATAGTCCCGAGGCTAGTGGCGGCTACAAAGGTCGCATGGGTTTGTATGAGGTGTTTAGCGTCACCGAACAAATCCAGGATCTAGTCATCAAGCACGCCACCAGTGGCGAGATTCAAAAAGAAGCTCAAAGCCAAGGCATGATTAGTATGCGCGAAGACGGTTACCTCAAGGCGTTGGCCGGGTACACCTCGCTAGAAGAAGTAAATAGGGTGGCGGCTTCGGACAGCGCCTGATAAGGGGACGGAAATTATGGCAGACAAAACAGATACCCAAGTACGCATCGAGCCCTTGCTCGATGAAGTTATCAAGCGCAAGGCCTCGGACTTGCACATTCAGGTTGGCTTAGCGCCAATTTTGCGCGTCGATGGCAAGCTGGCGCCAGTGCCTGGTGCCGATGTTCTGAACGAAGAAGGCGTCGAAGCGCTTATTTTTGCCATTTTGGACGAAGATCAAAAGCAAATCTTACTTAAAGATAAAGAATTCGACTTTAGTTTTGCCTACGGCGATTTAGGCCGTTTTCGTGTTAACGCTTTTCACGAGCGCGGCAACCTGGCAGCTGCACTGCGCCTTATCCCCAACGAATTATTAACTACTGAGCAGCTTGGTCTGCCGCCCATTGTCGACAAATTTTCCGAATATCCCCGCGGCCTAGTCCTGGTGACTGGCCCAACCGGCTCCGGTAAGTCGACCACGCTGGCCGCTTTGGTCGATAAAATTAACCGCGAGCGGGCCGAGCACATCGTTACTATCGAAGACCCTATCGAATTTACTCATAGTTCTAAAAAGTCGGTGGTGGTGCAGCGCGAGGTTCACTACGATACCTACAGTTTTAGCGCTGCTTTGCGATCTAGCCTGCGCGAAGACCCCGATGTCGTCCTGATTGGTGAGATGCGCGACCTAGAAACCATCGCCGCCGCTATTACTATTGCCGAAACTGGGCACCTTGTTTTTGCCACCCTGCACACCAACAGCGCCGCCCAGTCCATCGACCGCATGATCGACGTTTTTCCACCGCACCAACAGCCTCAGATTCGCTCTCAGCTGGCCAACATTCTAATGGCTATCTGTTCCCAGCGCTTAGTGCCTTCCATTGGTGGTGGTCGTATCGCTGCCGCCGAAATCATGATTGCCACGCCAGCCGTTCGCAACATCATTCGCGAGGGCAAGAGCCACCAGCTCGAAGCCGTTATCCAGACCGGTGGCGAGTTTGGTATGCAGTCCATGGATAAGACTTTAGTGGGCTTGATTCAGGCTGGCAGCATTACTTACGACGAAGCCCGCAACGTGGCCGTTGACATCGAAGAACTTAACCGCATGATGCGAGGCTAGGAGCCCCTATGCTGACCTATCAATACACCGCCCGCGATCCCGCTTCTGGCCAAAAGGTGTCCTCGATAGTCGAAGCCGAAAGCGAACAAGCTGCTGCCAAGCTACTGCAAAGCCAGGGTCTAGCGCCCATCGAGCTCAAGCTCAAACAGGAGGGCAGTGGTTTTCTCGACAAGCTGACACATCGCATCAAGACCAAAGACAAAGTGCTGTTTTCGCGCCAGCTATCGACGTTGATTAACGCTGGTTTGCCGCTGGTCCAAAGTTTGCACAACGTGGCCGGCCAAACTCAAAACAAAAATTTTGAGGCTCTGATTAATAAGATTATTAGTGATGTCGAGTCGGGAACAGCTTTTTCGGTGGCCCTGGCCAAGTTTCCAGCCGTTTTTGATGCCGTTTTCGTCAACCTAATCGCGGCCGGCGAAACTTCCGGTACTCTAGACAAGTCGTTGGAGCGGTTGGCCGACCAAAAAGAGAAGGACGCCGAAATTATCAGTAAAGTCCGTGGCGCCATGGTTTACCCCGTGATCGTCCTCTTGGTGATGATTGGTGTGATCATCTTTATGGTTGTCAAAGTCGTGCCAGCCGTCGAGGTGGTTTACGTCGGTATCCCAGGAGCAACGCTGCCTCTGGAGACGCGTATACTGGTGGCTGTTGCCAACTTTATCACCAAGTTCTGGTGGGTAATTATCATCGCTTTAGCGGCTATGGTGGCGTTTGGATCGCGTTGGGCTCGTACTATGGGCGGCAAGCGGATTATCGATAAGGCCAAAATGAGAGTTTGGCCCATTGGCCCGTTGTTTATGAAGCTTTATATGGCCCGTTTCGCCCGGATTGGCTCTACGTTGGTGGCTAGTGGCGTACCGCTCATCCAAATGCTCGACATCACTGGTAAAGCCATTAACAATATTCACCTTGAGGAGTCGGTGCACCGCGCAGCCGACAAAGTTAAGGGCGGCAAGGCGCTGTCGGCCTCCATCAAAAATGACCCTAACTTTTTACCACTGGTACCAGACATGCTGCACATCGGTGAGCAATCTGGCTCTATCGAACAGATGTTAGCCAAAACAGCCGATTACTACGAGAAAGAGGTCGACGAGGAAATTCAAACCATCTCCACCGTTATCGAGCCCGTCCTGATGATCTTGATGGGCGTAGTGGCACTAGTGGTGGTCACGGCGGTGTTGCTGCCAATTTACAGCCTAGTCGGCAAGTTTAACGTTACCTAGGGGAAAATAGGCAACAAAAGGCTTGCATTTTAGTGGTCATCTGCGTATATTCATTAGCATAAGCATTAAGTAACCTTAAGGGGGCACACAAGGTCATGTTTAAAAACTTAAAAAAGCAAGCAGAAGGCTTCACCATCATCGAAGTCATGATTGTGCTAGTCATCGCAGCAGTCATTCTATTGATTGTCTTCCTAGCTGTACCAGCACTACAACGTAACTCACGTAACACTCAGCGCAAAAACGACGTCGCTGGCCTACTGGCAGCTGTTAACGAATGGTCAGGCAACAACGGTGGCAAGTATCCAAGTCCAACTAATGCAAGTGATGTTTCTGCAGCTTTAGCTAATGCTAAGTTAGGCTTTTATAGCCCAGCCAATGTAGGCTTACAAGACAGTGGTAGATCAGATGGTAACACTTTTGCAATTACTAAGTCGTTCGATATTAGTCACGTAGACCTTATTACCAATGCTACTTGTACTGATAGTAACGGTACGGTAGCAAAAACTCGCTCCATAGCAGCCTATTACTCAGTTGAAGCTGGTAATGGTCCTCAGGTAGTTTGCCTGTCTTCTTAAGAAGAACGCAGTATTTGTTATAGAAAACGGCCCTACGGGGCCGTTTTCATTGCCTAAATAGATTGCGGTAGGGTAGAGTAGGGACATGATAATTGTTGTGCTTGCGTTGTTAGGGCTCTGTTTTGGTAGTTTTGTGAATGCCTTGGTGTGGCGCTTGCATCAGCAGTCAAAGCCTAAGTCCCAGCAGC
>JBDTKG010000083.1:0-4411 GCA_039935435.1 Saccharimonadales bacterium (SeqCode)
GCCAGCCAACAGCGTAGCTACCGCGATTTGCCGCTGCGCTACCTCGAGACGACCACAGTTTACAGGGATGAAAAGAGCGGTGAATTGGGCGGGCTCAACCGGGTGCGCTCCATAACTCAAGATGACAGCCACGCTTTTGTCACAAAAGACCAAATTGAGCCCGAGATTAACAGTTTGCTAGAGGCCGCCCACGAGCTGTACGCCACAGTTGGCATGGATTTACGGGTTCGTTTGTCGTACCGAGATGATGGTGATGCCTATTTGGGCTCCAAAGACCTATGGGAAAGTGCCCAAAAACAGCTCAAGGCAGCCGTTGTTGCCAACAAGCTAGATTATTTTGAAGAGGCCGGCGAAGCCGCCTTTTACGGGCCCAAGATTGACTTTATGGCCACCGATGCCTTGGGCCGTGAGCACCAAGTTGCCACCGTCCAACTAGACTTTGTCATGCCGGAGCGTTTTGAGCTAGAATATGCCGCCAGCGATGGTAGCCTACAGCACCCGGTCATGATTCACAGCGCTTTGCTTGGTTCTTTGGAACGATTCCTGTCTGTTTACATCGAGCATACCGCCGGCCGTTTTCCAGTTTGGCTGGCGCCGGAGCAAATTCGCGTCGCTACCCTCAACCAAACCGACCAAGTCGTCGCTTTTGCCCAGAAATTGGTTGATCAAGCTGCCGAGCAGGGCCTGCGGGCAACTCTGGACAACGCCAGCGAGTCGGTTGGCAAAAAAATCCGCGCCGCCGAGATGATGAAAGTGCCCTATACGTTGGTAATCGGCGACAAAGAGCTCGAAACCGGCCAATTAGTGCCGCGCATCCGCAGCGATATAGCTGTCTCTACCGGCTCCGCCTCTGCTGTAGCTACCGAGGTTGAACACCCTATAAGCATTGATGAATTCTTGGGCACAGTCGCCAACGAGGCCAAAGCCCGCGTCAGCCACACCTCGCTCTACGGCTCCTCCAGCCAATCGAAGGGTTAGAATGGTGGCCCAAAACGTTGACCTACCTCTAGTCAAGGGCGGACTGCGGCCGCGGGTCGTAGCGTTAGTGGCCCAGATACCAAAAGGGCGGGTGATGACCTATGGGCAGATTGCTGCTTTGTGCGGTAGCCCGCGGGCAGCCCGCATTGTTGGTGGAATTGCTCACTTTGGCGACCCCAAGCTGCCTTGGCAACGAGTTGTGATGGCCGATGGCCGTTTAGCCAGTGGCTACCCGGGCGGCATCGCTGGCCATCAACAGCATTTAGAGCAAGAAGGCGTCCACTTACAGCCTAACGGTCGCGTCGATGTGGAGGCTTTGCGATGGCGACCATAGAGGGCACTCTAGTCAGCCCCAAAAAACTGCTGGTCATTGTTGGCACTACGGCCTCTGGCAAGAGTCAGGCGGCTATGCATCTGGCTCAGCAGCACAACGGTGAGCTAATTTGCGCCGATTCGCGGACTATCTACAAGGGAATGGACATCGGCACTGCCAAGCCATCGGCCACGGACCAGAAATTAGTCCGGCATCATCTGTTGAATATCATCGAGCCAGATCAAAAATTTACAGTGGCCCGGTTTCAGAAGCTGGCCAATCAGGCTATTGCCGACATTCAGGCTCGTGGCAAGCTGCCGATTATGGTTGGTGGCACCGGCTTGTACATCGATTCGGTAATCTATGACTACAGTTTCGGGTCGAAGGCCAGTCGCCGGCCGCTGCGGCCCAATAGCCTGGTTTTAGGCACCCGGATTTCCGACGAACAGCTTAAACAGCGTATTAACCAGCGCATTCAGGACATGTTTGGCCAGGGGCTAGAGGCCGAAGTGCAGAGATTGGCAAAACGTTACGGCTGGCAGGCCCCAGGCCTAACAGCCGTTGGTTACCGGGAATGGCAACCATTATTAGCGCCAATCGAGGGCGCAGACAAACTTACAACAGAAATAGTGCAAGAACAGATACAAAAAGATACTTGGCAGTACGCTCGTCGGCAACGAACCTGGTTTAGGCGTAGCAGTGACATCCACTGGCAAGACAGCTGAACAACCATCTGCTACAATAGAAAGGTGATTGAGCAATTATTTGGGAGCAAGACCAGGGTTAAGCTGTTGCAGTTGTTTTATGGCAACGTCAACCGGCCTTTTTATGTGCGCGAAATAACCCGCAAGATCGACGAGCAAATTAACTCGGTGCGCCGCGAACTAGCCAACCTTTTGAGCATTGGCATTCTGACATCCGAGACCAATAACAACCGCCTCTACTACGAAGTTAACCAGCAGTACGAACACTATGCTTCGCTGTCCGCCATGTTTGGTGGTCAACCGGCACCAGCCGCCGCTCAGGCCAAGGCCGGTACCAAGGCTAGCAAAGCCGACAAAGTGCCTGCTGTAGCTAAAGCTAGCGCCGACAGCGACGAGGTCAAAGCCATCAAGAGCCTAGGTAATGTCGAGTTAGCCCTCTTCACTGGTCAGTTCACCCGCGACGTGGCGGCTGGCATCGATTTCTTACTAGTCGGCGACATTAACCAAACCCAGCTCAATAAATACATCGAGGAGCTAGAGGCCAAAGAGGGCAAAGAAATCCGTTATACTTGTATGCCAGTCAGTGAGTTCGACTATCGCCGCGAAGTTAACGATCGCTTTTTAACCACTGTTCTAGAGGCCAAAAAACAGATTTTAATCGACAAACAAAATAGCTTAAAGGAGTAGATCAATATGGAAGTACAATTTTTTGGGGCTAATGCCTTGCGCCTAACCAGTAAAAAAGCTAGCTTAGTAATAGATGACAATCTAGCCGAACTAGGCGTCAAATCGATCACCAAAGAAGGCGATATCGCCTTGTTTACGGCCGCGCAGCACCCGTTGCCATCAGTCGACGTCAAGCAAATGATTGATTATCCAGGTGAGTACGAAGTTTCGGGCGTTTCTATCCGCGGCGTGGCCGCTCGGGCTCACACGGACGAAGCCAACCAAAAATCGGCCGTTATCTACAAATTCACCGTCGAAGACCTCCGGGTTGTAGTGCTTGGCCACATTTATCCAGACCTCAGTGAGGAGCAGCTAGAAGCTCTGGGCACCACCGACGTGCTATTTGTACCCATCGGCGGCAATGGTTACACCCTAGACTCCATTGGCGCTCTTAAGCTGATTCGCAAGATCGAGCCCAAATTAGTCATCCCAACTCACTTTGATAACGCCAAGCTTAATTTCCCAGTGCCGCAGACTCCTCTGGCCGAAGCTCTCAAAAATATGTCTTTGGAGCCCGCCGACACCGTTGAGCGTCTCAAGATCAAGTCAGCCGAATTGCCCGAGGCAATGCAGCTAATCGTTCTACAAAACTCCTAACCGAGCAGTTTTTTAAACTAACAGGCCTTTTTTCTTGAGAGTACGAATGGCTTGAGTACTGATCTTCATGGTGACTTTGCGTCCGTCCACCATAAGAGTCTTGGTCTGAAGGTTGGGCTTCCAAACTTTTTTGGTGTGGCGCTGCGAAAAACTGACATTGCTGCCGTATTGCTTGCCTTTACCGGTGATTTCACACTTTTGCATAATGGATTAGTATAGCCGTTTTGCTCTCTCTGGTCAACCCTGGAGCCAAAGCGGCCTATTAAGTCGTTGGGCAGGGCCGCAGATGCTATACTAAAGCGATGTTAGGCGACCTTTCCTTCGGCACACTTATTATCGTTTTGCTGGCGTTAATCATCTCGATTAGCTTGCACGAATCGATGCACGCCTACGCGGCCCATTGGCTGGGCGACGATACGGCTCACGAACAGGGGCGCATCTCTCTGAACCCGTTGCGCCATATCGATCTTTATTCAACAATTTTGCTACCAATTGTTACATTGGTCATTTTTAAGGTACCGTTGCTTGCCGCCAAGCCAGTGCCATTTAACCCAAGCCGCGTCCGCTGGGGTGAATACGGAGCGGCTTTGGTTGGGCTGGCCGGTCCAGCTACCAACCTGGTCTTGGCCGTCGTGGCCGGCTTGTTGGCTCATCTGATAGTCGGCTCGGCCAGCGGGGGTGTAATTACAGCTATCAAGATTTTTGTCGAGATCAATGTGGCCCTATTTGTCTTTAATATGATTCCAATTCCGCCGCTCGACGGCTCGCGGGCTTTGTACTCGGTAGCGCCCGAAGCTGTTCAGGCTGTTATGGCTCAGATGGAACGGTGGGGAATTGTCATCATCTTTGCCCTAGTCTTGGCTGTGCCGGCCTTTTCGAATATGCTGATCAACCTCAATAACAGCGTTTTGCGGCTGATTCTTTAATTTTCCTTAAATTGCTCTGCCAACCTTAAGGATTTTGCGCTATTATGGAAGTGTGGCTGGAAACCGCCAACCAAATGATTATCTGAATATTAATCATTAGGGAACTCAATATTTGTGTCGGCCGGGGGTCGGCACGTGAGAGTACCCACTTGCCTTAGTCGCAGGTG
>JBDTKG010000084.1:0-3127 GCA_039935435.1 Saccharimonadales bacterium (SeqCode)
GAGGGACACGCCAGAGCCGTCTTGGCGCTCAAGGGTTTGGATCAAAAACAGGCCGAATTACTGGACTTTATCCTGAAGAATAAATGGACCGTCCGCCAGGCCGAACAATTCGTAGTGGCCACTAAACGTGGCGCGCCATCGGTCGATGCCAAAAAACAGCTTCATGTCACCACGCCAGCTACCCAAAAACTAAGCCAGAACCTAGGCGCGCCAGTTAGTATCCGGCGCAGCGCCCGAGGCGGCAAACTCGAAATTGCCTTTAAAACCGACGCCGATCTAGACAAACTGCTTAAACAGCTTGGTAAAGTTAGTTAGTTCTTAACTGTGCGCAGTTAAAATAGTTTGAACTGACTAAAAGGGTAAACTCTAAGGTCTAGTTTGCCGATGATATTGTCGGCCGGTACGGTACCAAAGTAGCGCGAGTCAAACGAGTTAGTTCGATTGTCGCCGCACACAAACACTTGGTTGGCAGGCACTACCAAGTCCACATCGCCAGGGGTGGTAACAATGACCGGGCCGTAGGGCAGGGTCTTGTCGGGGTCAAAGCCCTGAGGGTGTTGCTGGTTATAAATTGTTAGAAAGCCATCTTTCACGACTACTCTTTCGCCCGGCAGGCCAACAACTCGCTTTACCAGTTGCTTAGTGGTGCTACTGGCGTCCGTGCCCGAAGGCTCGTTAAAAATAATCACGTCACCGCGGTCCGGAATATAGGGGTGATGCGTAATCCTGGCCAGTGTTCGAGGCAATTTAACGACAATCAGCCGGTCATGGTTCTGTAGTGTAGTTTGCATACTCGGCCCATCGACTTCGTAGGACTGAAAAACAAACAACATCAACAGGCCAGCCAGTAACGGAGCTGCCAACAAAATCAAGATGGTGGAGATTACGCTCCGGAGGTCATTCTTATTAATGCTGGCTGGCTGCTGGCTGTCGGCTGCTGGCCCGGTGGCCTCTGGCGACGCCGCTCCGCCCGGGATATCTGGAAACTTTTGCATATCCTAATTACTATAGCGTACTCATTTGCTATAATGAAACTACTATATGCAAATCACTATAAACAAGATTCGGCCCAAGCGCGGGCTAGCCCACGCCTTTCATCTGCTACTGACCTTTTTATTGCCGCTTTTGGTCTACGTCATGGTGGCTACCAATATTGCTTGGGCCGGATTGCTACTAATTCTGCTCAGCAAATGGCGCATGTTAGCTGTTAAGCCCCGCCACTGGCCAGCTAACGTCCGGGCCAACGCCATAGATTTAATAGTTGGCGTCTCCATCTTGGTCTTTATGACTCAAAGCGGCTCGCACCTCTGGCAGCTGCTGTGGGTGGTTGTTTACGGAGTTTGGCTGTTGGTGCTCAAGCCGGGCTCCGGTGTCCTGAGGGTGTCGCTGCAGGCCCTGGTAGGGGAGATGTTTGGCCTGACAGCTCTATTTTTACGTTTTGGTGCCGCCAATACGACTCTTTTAGTGTTTGCTAGTTGGGGGGCCACCTACCTGGTAGCACGTCACTATTTCGCTAGCTTCGACGAGCCCCAAACCAGATTTTTTTCCTATCTATGGGGCTATTTTTCGGGGGCCTTGGTGTGGCTGCTCAGCCATTACTTGTTGAGCCGTGGACCCTTCTTCCAGCCGGTACTGCTCATTAATGTGATTGGTTTTTGCCTGGGCACTCTGTATTACTTGCAGGAGACCGACAAATTATCTAATCTTTACCAGCGCCAGATCGTTTTCATCGCCCTAGCCCTGGTGGTAATTTTAGTCACATTCCCATTTTTATTCTGGGATAAAGCTTTCTAGCCGCCTCCGGCTCTGCCTTCTAACCGCCTCCGGCTCTGCCTTCTAACCGCCCCCTCTGGCGCCTCCGTTAACTACGTTCCTGGCAAGTAAACAACTGAATAAAATCCTCGGTTTTGCTTAAACTGTAGCCACTGCTTCGGGCTATTTGAGCTAATTCCAGATGTTGAGCAGGCAAGGACTCGGTTAAAACAAACGCCGGTCGCTGAGTAAGCAAGGATAATTGCGCAAACATAAGTCGATAAAGCTCCAGGCCGTCTGCGCCGCCAAAAATAGCCAGTTTTGGCTCATAACTGGCCGCCGTGTTTAGCAGGTAGTCGTTGGGTACGTAGGGGAGATTGGCCAGAACGACGGAATTATCTGTAACCTTGATGGCTGCTAACAGGTTAGCCTCGACAAACTTTATCTCGCAGTTGTGCTGCTTGGCGTTGAGTTTAGCAACTTTAAGGCACTCCGGATCGATGTCGGTGGCAATTACCTTAGCCTTAGGTAGCTCCAGTTTAGCGGTGATGGCAGTGGCGCCGCTGCCGCTACCAACATCAATAATAGTTGTTCGTAGCCAGTCGCAGGGCAAGTTTTTGGCTAAATCGATCATGGATTCGGTCTCAGGCCGGGGCTGCAAAACGTGCTTATTGACAGTAAACGTGCGGCCATAAAACTCACAGTGACCCCTGATGTAAGCCAATGGTTCATGCCGGGCCCGCCTATCTACAAGGTTAGAAAGCATATAAAATTGTTCACGTGAAAGGATTTGATCGCTTCTGGCCAGTAATTGAGTACGATTTGTATTCAAAACGTCCTCCAGCAGCACTAAGCAGTCCAAACGGGCCGTAGCAATGCCAGCCGATTTGAGGCGGGCGGTCGAGTTTACTAACCAGTTTTGAATGGACGTTTGTTGCATGACCTCAGTATAACAGCTGTCATTTGACGAATAGTAATAAATCGTCTATGATGGAGAAGTTATAACCATAAACAAAAAGGAAACAATATGGATCCAAATACACCAAGTCAACCACCAGTCGAGCCAACTACTCCTCCTCAGACAGAGGAAACACCGGTTGCTCAACCTAGTGTTGACCCAACTCAAGCAGCCGCTCCAACGCCATCTTTTGATGCCGCTGCAGCTGCTCCTAGCTTTGACGCTCCAGCCGCACCAGTTAGTGATGTGCCTGCTGAGCCAGAAGCTCCAGTAGCGCCTGAGGCTCCAGCCGCACCCGAAGCTCCAGCCGCACCATCGGTTGATGCTCCAGCAGACCCCAGCCAACAGCTGTAAGCTAGCTTACTCCTGGTTGATTAGCTCTCGCTCATATTGCGAGAGCTTTTCTATTAGGTCGTC
>JBDTKG010000085.1:0-1937 GCA_039935435.1 Saccharimonadales bacterium (SeqCode)
GAAGTGACTTTAAATGTCGAAAAGGGTGAATTTGTGGCCATCATGGGGCCCAGTGGCTCAGGCAAATCTACTTTGATGAATATTATTGGCTTGCTCGATAGGCCTACCAATGGCAACTATAGTTTGGGTGGACGATCGGTGGCTCGTCTTAAGGCTGGCCGGCAGGCAAAAATTCGCCGCGACAAAATTGGTTTTGTGTTTCAGTATTACAACTTGTTGCCGCGGCTGACGGCGCTGGAGAACGTGGCTCTTCCCCTAGCCTACCGCGGTGTCAGTTTGGGCCGGCGGCTTAAACAGGCCAGCCTGATGCTGGACGAAGTTGGCCTACAAGACCGCGAGTATTACATGCCAGGGCAGCTGAGTGGCGGACAAATCCAGCGGGTGGCAATTGCTCGGGCCCTGCTGACCAATCCAGATATAATTATCGCCGATGAGCCGACTGGTAATTTGGATAGTGCTTCGAGCTTGCTGGTGATGGAATTGTTGAGCGAGATTCATCGCAATGGGCGGACGGTTTTGATGGTGACACATAACCCCGAGTTGACGAGGTACGCCAACCGGATTGTTTATATGCAAGACGGCGTGGTGATTCATGATGAGCTCAGCCAGGTGGGCCGCGTGCCAGCTCGGGCCCGACGGTTGATTTACAGTTTGCCAAAAACTACCGAGGATGATGATATAGCCGGCGTTTCGGCTTTGATGACGGCTCTACCTGGCCAAAAGTCGGGCAACGGTAATGTCAGTGGCAGCGGCAAGCATGGCCGCGTAGGCAAAGGACGTGGAGTAAAAAAGAGCCGTCGCAGTACGGCAACTAACAAGAAGACCGCACGTGGTAAGGCCAAAAAGACGGCGGTTAAATCGTGACTAACGGAAATATAAAGATGGCCTTAGCCTCGTTGCGGACGGCCCGTGGCCGCAGTTTACTGACCATGTTTGGAATTATCGTGGGCGTTGTGGCGGTGGTAGTAACGATTAGCTTGGGGGCCGGCGTTAAACGGCAGCTTAGCGACCAGATTAGTCATCTGGGCCCGACGGTGATTGCCGTTCGGCCGGGCGATAGCAGCCAGTCGGCCAGTTATTTGTCGGGGGCCGGCTTGTTTTCGGGCCTTAATAGTAGTCCGTTGACGGCCTCGGACATCAATGTCATACAGCAATCTAGTGGCGTCCAGTCGGCTGTTCCGATGGCAGCCGCCAGCGGTTTGGCGTCGGTGGGCGACCATCACTTAGCCGGTGGTAGCGTAATTGCTACCACTAACGATCTGCCGCAGGTGCTCCAGCAACCACTCCGTTTTGGGGTGTTTTTTGGCGATGATCAAGCCACTAGTAATGTGGCCGTGATTGGTCAGTCCGTAGCCGAAGAATTATTTGGCGAGAGTGCCCCGATCGGCCGCAGTTTAACTATTCGTGGCCAAGATTATTTAGTGACGGGGGTATTCGATAGCTTCGCTGGAAGCAGCCTTTCGCTTGGTACCGACCTCAATAAAGCCGTTTTTATTCCCTACCAGACAGCTTTAGCATCATCAGGCGGCACGTTGCCTATTGCCGAAGTTTTTGCCATCGCTCGCCCTTCGGCCGGGTTGACCGCCACGGCCAGCGCCATTCGCCGTAACCTAGCGGCCGCGCACGCCGGTCAGCAGGACTTTACCGTGTTGCAGCGCCAGGACGCCCTCGCCGCCAGCTCCAGATACGTGTCCCTCATTACTCAGGTTTTCACGGCTGTGGCGGCTCTCTCCTTGCTGGTTGGTGGCATCGGCATCGCCAATATTATGTTAGTGTCGGTAACCGAGCGAACCCGCGAGATTGGTGTTCGCAAGGCTGTTGGAGCCACTAATCGTCAGATTATGAACCAGTTTTTAATAGAGGCAGCTACTTTGAGTTTGGTAGGAGGCCTGATTGGCGTTGCCTTGTCGCTGGCTGTCATCTTTATGATTCGGGTT
>JBDTKG010000086.1:0-6325 GCA_039935435.1 Saccharimonadales bacterium (SeqCode)
GCCAACACAAATGACGGCTCCCAAAATGGCCGCTAAAACTATTACCCGCGGCGCCTTCTTAATCTCGTACCAAATGTGTTTTTTCTGCCAGATGATAAGCGGTACAATCAACCATATTAAGCCCGGCACGTATAAGCTAGCAACAATGATAATTAGGCTGGCCAAAATACTGCGAATCCGAGGTGCCCGTACCGACTTGAGGCGGATGCCAATCCAGATTAAGCCTATCGACAAGCCGTACATAATATCCGGTGTTCCTAGACGGGCAAAATGCAAAAACCAGGCCGATGTAAGCAGCAGTAAACTGCTCATTAAAGCGATGCGGCGGCTGTACCAGTTACGGACAATGTCATAAAAGATAATTACAAACAGAAGCCCGAATAAGGCGCTGGCCGAGCGCATCCAAAATGCACCATCGCCGCCAAAGCGCATAAACAGATACTGAATCATTTTATGGGGCAAGAATAATGGTTGCTGATATAGCTTGTGCAGGCTGTTGGCGTTGGCTCGTGCCATTAATTCTGGCTGGGCTAAGCTTGGCACTAATGTGCCCAAGCGCCACCACAGAGCGCCGCCTACCAATATCAAAACAGCCAAATAGCCGGCAGTTTGACGCCACCATTCCTCCCACAGCCTAACAATCCGTCGTTTCATCTGGAACTAGTATATCATCTAGCTGGTGCTAATTTTTGAACGGTTGATCGGTATGCTTGGTATCTAGGGAGCTGATTAGTTGTTTCTCGCGGTCAAAGTATAGTTCGATGTTACCAGTTGGGCCATTTCGATGCTTTCTGATCATGACGTCCATAATGTTTTTGCGGTCGGTTTCGGGGTTGTAATATTCCTCGCGGTACAAAAAAGCTACCACATCGGCATCCTGCTCGATTGATCCCGATTCCCGCAAGTCGGATAGTTGGGGATGTGGCGGCGTGCGGCTTTCGACTGAACGGCTTAATTGGCTTAGAGCTACTAGAGGTACATTTAGTTCCCTTGCAACGCCTTTGAGGCCTCGTGAAATTTCCGAGATTTCCTGAACGCGGTTGCCATCACCGCCAAAACGAGCGCCACCGCTCATCAACTGCAGGTAGTCAACAACTATTAAGCCCAGCGGGTGCTGGTGGGCCTCGCGGCGAGCCTTAGTGCGCAGTTCACTAACGGTAATTCCCGGTGTGTCGTCGATAAAAATCTGGGCTTCGCTGAGGGTTCCCATAGCTTGACCGATTTTCTCGAAGTCGCTGTCCGACAGGTTTCCGGTTCGCAGTGCCCAGGCATCAACACCAGATTCGCGGGCCAACATACGGTCTACAAGCTGTTCTTTGCTCATCTCTAGGCTAAACATCAGTACCGGCTGGTTGGCTCGCACGGCCACATTGTGAGCCAGATTAAGCACAAAGGCTGTTTTGCCCATTGATGGGCGGGCGGCAATAATAAACAAATCAGACTTTTGCAGTCCCGCCAACTTGGCATCGAGGTCCTTGTAGCCGGTTGGTACGCCGCGTAGCTTGCCTTTATCTTTGTGCAATTCATCAAGACGCTCAAAACTATCAGCTAAGATGTTCTCTAGACTAGAGACGTCCTGCTTGACGTGTTGCTGACTAACTTCGAACAACTTAGTTTCGGCTTCTTCGATTAGTTCCTGCAGGTTTTTGGCCTCGTCAAAGCCCATTCCTGTTATATCCTGCGAGGCTTTAATGAGCCGGCGGCGGAGTGACTTCTGGCTGACGATCTGGGCGTATTGCTCAACATGAGCCGCCGTTGGTACAAAGTTAGTCAATTCTGTCAGGTAGCCGGCTCCGCCCACCGCCTCCAAAAAGCCGGTTGCCTTAAGCTGGTCGGATAAGGTTAGAACATCTATGGGGCTGTGCCGTTCGTATAGCGCCGTAATGGCTTCGTAGATGCGGCGATGTCTATCTTCGTAAAAGTCGTGCACGGCAATGCTGTCGGCAATCTTAACTAATGCATCGGCATCAATTAGCACGGCGCCCAGCAGGCTTGCCTCGGCCTCGGAGTTTTGAGGTGGTAATTTGAGATTTGGCGAGTTCGGCTGCATTGTATCTACGATTCTAACACTTCGGCACTGCCAAAAATATTGCTTATGGTCGATAGATTGGCCGAATTGGCAGCCTTAGCGGGCTGAGACTGGCTACTGGTAGTGCCGCTAGTCTTTGGCGCTAACTGGCAGGATAGCTTGATAGGCTTGCCCATGTGCTGGCTAAGGAGCTCGCTAACCATCTGCTTTGTTTTTGGCTCGGTCAGACGTTTTTGATGGAAGGCAAACTGAAACGACAGCACTACGCCTGGGACGTCGTCTGCGGTGTCATCCATCGTGGCCTGCGCCATGCGCAGCACACCGTAAAGAGTATTGTGCGACTTCTTGACTGACCCCAGCACCTCCTGCCAGGCTTGGTCTAAGTTTTTATCGCTGTGACCTGCCGGCTGAACAACTGGCGCGACAGGTGGTTTGCTAGGCTTGGCTGCTTTGGGGTTTTTGGCAGGCTCCGACACTACAGATGGTGCTTCGGACACTCGGCTAGCCACTATTTTGGGTTCTGGGCTTTCGGCTGGTTGCTGCGGTTTGCTTAAGCCAATGCCCAGAAGGACGACCAATAATGCGGTGGAAGGGTCACTACTACTAGGCACTTCGATGAGCTCTCGGAGCAGCCGGATCAAATCGGCTTTGTTAGCATCGGTATTAGCTAATTGCTGGCGGATAGCTTGGCCCAACTGTTTTGCTAAGTGCCCAGCTTCGTAACCCTGTTGATAGGCAGTTTGCAACATCTCCATAGTAGCCTTTGTTTGGCCGCTCAGGCAGCTGGTTAGCAACTTGTCGATTAGCTCATCTGGTGCAATGCCCAAGTTTGCTCTAACGTCTTGGGCGCTAATCGGCGCATCCGACCCACTGTAGCTACTAAGTTGGTCCAGCAAACTAATGCTATCCCGAAAACTGCCGTTGCCAGCCTGAGCGATGACGCCCAGAGCCTTCTCGTCTATCTTAATATTCTCCTGTTTGGCAATCTGCTGCAGATGGGCCACCACTTCGCTGTCTTCAATCGGCCTAAATGTAAAACGCTGGGTACGGCTAATGATGGTTTCTGGTAGCTTGTTAGCCTCAGTAGTGGCTAGGATAAAGACAACATGGGCCGGTGGTTCTTCTAGCGTCTTAAGAAGAGCGTTAAATGCCTCCTTAGTGAGCATATGCACCTCATCAATAATATAAACCTTGTATTTGGCAATCGACGGCGCAATATGGACTTTATCGCGCAGGTCGCGAATTTCGTCGATGCGGCGGTTACTGGCGGCATCAATCTCGATTATGTCGAGGTGAGCCGATTCGTCATCGTACGGCAAGCCGTTAATGTCGTGAGCTAAGATACGAGCAATACTGGTTTTGCCAACTCCGTGCGGCCCTGTAAACAGATAGGCATGACTAATCCGACCCTGCTTAAGAGCATTTTGCAAGGTCGCCACGATATGCTGCTGGCCGACAATCTCGGACAGACTCTTAGAACGATACTTTCGGTATAACGCTTGCCCCATAATGCCTTAATTATAGACCATTGTGCAGTGCCTTGCTTGTTGTGGTTTTAAGAAAGAACTATCGTTTGCTCTGGCATGTCAGACGATGTTTGCAATTGGCCGATTAGCTGCGCAGCTTCTTGTTTATATTGACCAACAGCTTCGTTGCCACGCAAAGCTCCGGTAACGCCAAAGTAAAAACTAGCAACGCCTAGCGAACTTCGTACTATCGGATTCTCGCATTCATTGGCTAAGGCCGCCAAGCCAAAGCTGGTAAACTTTTCGGCCATGGCCGCTTTGCCACCTTTTGTTGGTTGTATAAACAGTTGTCCTTCACCGCCAGCTTCCTTGTACTGATTGTTGGCATTAAAAGCCCAGCCACCTTTGCTTCCCTCCTGGGAGAGTACCGCCCCAATGCCTAATTTAGCCGTTATAGGAATGCGCTTGGCAACCACCATTGATAATCCAACTGGGGCCAATGATGTTACGTCGGCCATGGTGTCGGCAGATGCGCCAAATTTTGAGGTTCCGTATGTGGATTCAGGATAGTGCTTATCTATCCACCGCGATAGTTTACCATCAGCGAAGTCAGTCAAGCCCATTAAAGCAGTCAGCTTGAAAACGCCCTTTTCGCCGGCTAATAATTTTTTGGTCGCCATTGCTCCCAGAATCGGTCGTATAGCTGTAATCAAAGTTGCTGGCGTCAAGATTCGGTCCGATGGCTCAATTAGCTCGGCTTTGACTTCGGCCGCGCGCGGGTCAGGAATAAAACGATCGTAAAGACTTTTATGCATAATCTGCCGACTATATCATAAAAAGCTCATATAGCCATGAGCTGAATACATGACAACTAGGCGGCTTACAGAGCGGCTTCGAGAGCGGCCCACTCGGCTGTGGTGTCGTCGTCTGGGATGTTGACGCTAACTTGGTCGCCTGGCTTGGCTTTAAAGTAGGTAACGCTAGCCAGTAGTACGCGGTACTGCTTGTCGCCGACGTTCACAAAGTAATGGCCGTCTTTTTGCTCTAAATTGCCAACAACTTGCTTGCGAGGGATGGGGCCAATTTGTTTGTATAAGAAAGCACCATCATCGGCAATAGTTAATTTAAGGATGTCGCCCTGGACGAGCTTAGACTTGGAAGCGTAGTTGGCTGGTACTGGGTAAGTCTTGGCATCGCTTCCGACCATGTTCTGACCATCAAAAACGCCCTCTATTACCTTGCCCAAGTTGTCGTCTTTAACAGCGCTGATGACTTCGGCGTCATCACCTACGACGCTAATCAAAAGCTCCCGAGCAGCGGCTAGGTTGGTTTCTGCCTCCTGCAACAGGGCCCGTAATCGTTTTATTTGCTTATCTGCAATATCTGACATTTTGTTTCTCTATTCTACCGGAGTTTGTCTCTATTATTGGTCTCTGATCTATCTAAGTGATTGTTGACACACTTTACCCACAAATTACCATGATTACCGCCCCAAGTCAAAGGAGGCCAGCAAAGCTGTGGATAAACCACGGCAATACCGGCCTCCTGGGCTTAACAATTGCTAGCTAATTAGGCTAGTTCTACTGTTGCACCGGCGGCTTCGAGGGTTTTCTTAGCTTCTTCAGCTTCTTCCTTCTTAACGGCTTCTTTGACGGGCTTTGGAGCACCATCAACTAGAGCTTTGGCTTCGCCAAGTCCTAGGCCAGTGATATCCTTAACAGCCTTGATGACGGCTACTTTTTGAGCACCGGCATCCTTTAGGATGACGTCGAACTCACTCTTTTCGTCGGCAGGAGCTGCATCGGCACCAGCGGCTGGGCCAGCTACAACTGCGGCGGCAGCGGCGGGCTCAATGTTGTACTCATCCTTTAGGATGGTCTTAAGTTCGTTAACTTCGAGGACGGTTAGACCGACCAATTGTTCTGCAAATTTCTTTAGATCTGCCATAATATTCTTCCTTTTCTTAAAACTTTCTTAAATAACGATTTATGCTTTGGCTTTGTCGGCCACACCATCTAAGAGGGCATGTAAGTTGCCCGATAGGCCACTGAGGATGCCGTCGACTGGTGAACTTAGAGTTGCCAGAACCTGAGCGATAAGCTGGTTCTTGTTTGGTAACTCGGCCAAGGCCTTAACGTCTTCGGCGGCCATAAAGCTACCATCGGCGCTAATTGCTCCTACAAACTGCAGGCTGGGTTGGGTTTTAGCAAACTTTGCCAACACCTGGGCAGGTGCCACTTCGTCATCACTGTTAAAGGCATACAAAAGCATACCCTTTAGAGCGCTGGTGTCGGTGTCTTTGGTAGCTGGATTAGCTGCCAAAGCCTTGATAACCAAACGGTTTTTGATGACGCTAACACGTGTGCCGTTCTCCCGAGCTTGACGGCGCAGGCCCTGAAGAGCCTTAACGTCCGTGCCTTGGTAGGCAGCCACAACAGTTAGCTTAGAAGCCGCCAGGGCTTCTGAGACGTCGCTGACGACGTCATTTTTTTGATCTTTGGTTAAAGCCATTAATGCTTTCTCCTTATTTCGTTGATTGCTAGATCGCTCGACCTGTCGCTCTAGCGTTTGAAACCAAAAGGCCTCCGGTATACCGAAGGCCCTGAATGCGCATAACAAATTTACTGTAATAGTAACTGCGTTTGCACCTCGGCGACATAATTAAGGCTGTAGTATTACCTATTGCCCGTCGCTGTCTTTGGTAACTGCCATTATTCTAACAAATAACAGATGTCACGTCAACGTTTAGGCTGGCATATCCCACCACGGCGATCTCTTGTCGATCATTGGCTGCGGCTCAACAAAGGTAGCGTCGGCACCACTGTAGCTG
>JBDTKG010000087.1:0-5444 GCA_039935435.1 Saccharimonadales bacterium (SeqCode)
GACGTCAGCTATTTTGGGTTCGATTGAGCCTCAGCAGGCCGGCGTTGGCTCGGCCGTTAATAACGCCGTGTCACGCATTGCGGGGCTAGTAGCCATTGCGGGGCTGGCCTTAATTACTGGTCCAGCGCTAGACTTGCATGGTTTCCACCGAGGCGTGCTGACACTGGCTTGTTCAATGATAATCGGCGGGCTTGTCTCCTGGTTTGGTATTCGCAACCCTAAGTTAGCTCAAAAACCGCTAGCTACCGAAATCGGTCCTAGCTAATAGTTGTGCCGATGGCTTCGCCATTGACAATGCGCAAGATGTTACCAGATTGGCTAGAGTTAAAAACAATCACCGGCATTTGATATTCCATAGCTAAGCCCAGCGCGGCTTTGTCCATCACTCGGATGGCACCGTCTTCAACAGCTTGCTGGTAGTTCAGATGATCGAACTTCTTGGCGTCAGGATGGGTAGCAGGGTCTTGCTCATAAACACCGTCCACCTTAGTGGCCTTAAGAACTGCCTGACAGTCGAGCTCCAAAGCTAGGTCGACAGCCGCCGTATCGGTGGTGAGGTAAGGCCGGCCAATGCCGCCGACAACTATAATAACGCGCCCCGCCTCAAGATGTTTGGCAGCTAAGCGGTGCACAAAAGGCTCGGCAACCTGTTCGGCAAAAATATTGCTAAGGCAACGGGTTTTTATGCCCTGATCTTCAAAAATGTCAGTTAGCGCTAGGCCGTTAATCATGGTGGCCAACATGCCCATCTGATCGCCAGTAACGCGCTTGATGCCGTGGCCGGCAATCTGAGCGCCACGCACAAAATTGCCACCACCGACCATTATAATTACTTCAACGCCAGCGGCCGAAACTTGCTTGACCTCGGCAGCCAACCACTTAGCCAGTTCAGGATCGATCCCGTTGTCGAATTTGCCAGCTAGCTGTTCACCGGACAGCTTGAGAAGAATTCGCTGGTATTTTGCACTCATCGCTGTCTATTCTACCACAGAGGCCGCTAGTTGTAATTAAAACTGTTAAATAGTGATTAACTAACTTGCTAGTGGCTGTCTCAGCTTGGTAAAGTTAAGGCATGACTTCTGAGCAAACCGATAACCAAAAAATCATGCACATGATCCAAACTGTTGGCGATAATCTTTCTGAATTTATTCGTACAGCCGACAGCCGATTCCTTGGCATAGAAAATCGCATAGATCGTGTTCAGAATACACTTGGCACTTTAGAAACCAGGTTAACAAACGTTGAGGAGCGGCTTGGTGCAGTGGAAGCTAGGTTAACAAATGTGGAAGAGCGGCTTGGTGCAGTGGAAGCTAGGTTAACAAGCGTTGAGGAGCGGCTTGGTACACTGGAGACCAGCATGGTGGATGTCCGGGAGCGGCTTGGCGTGCTGGAAACCAGCATGGTTGATGTCCGGGAGCAAATTAGTGCCTTAGAAACCGGTATGGTTAATGTTGGTGAGCGACTGTTCAGAGTAGAGGCTCTAGAAGAGCACAATGGTGAGGGTATTAACAAGTTAGCGGAAGCCATGATGGTTCACCGCAAGCGAACCAACTTGGTACCATCCATGTCAGCAAGATTAAGGGAACGGGCCGTAGAAGCCAAAACGATCAAATTGGCAGTCAGGGAAACCAGTCTGCAGGTCCACAACCACGAGAAGCGCTTGACGCGGCTCGAGGCAACCACCTAGACTAAATATATGATCACAATCTTTTCTTGGAATGTTAACGGCATTCGGGCTGTCATTAAAAAAGACACCTTTGAACCATTCATTAAAAAGTTTCAGCCAGACATACTCTGTATTCAGGAGACTAAGGCCCAGCCGGGGCAGGCCATCTATGATCTGCCGGATTACCAGGAATACTGGAACTCAGCCGAAAAAAAAGGCTACAGTGGAACGGCCGTCTTTAGCAAAACAAAGCCGCTTAACACCACAAATGGCTTGCCTGATGAAATCACCAGTAAGTATCAGATGACCGATAAATATGGCGACGCCAATAAAGAGGGCCGAGTGCTGACTACCGAATACGACAAGTTTTTTGTAGTCACCGTTTATACGCCCAACGCCAAAGAGGATCTAAGCCGTTTGCCGCTCCGCCACAAACACTGGGACCCGGCTTTTTTGGAATACTGCCAGCAGCTGCAAAAAAGCAAGCCGGTGGTTTTTTGCGGCGACCTAAATGTGGCTCACACCGAGGACGATCTAGCCAACCCTAAACCCAACCGCGGCAAAAAAGGCTTTACCGATGAAGAGCGACAAGGCTTTCAGGCTTTTGTGGCTGCTGGCTTTGTAGACACGTTGCGCATGTTCCAGCAAGGGAACGGCCACTACAGCTGGTGGAGCCACTTTGCCAAATCGCGCGAGCGCAACGTTGGCTGGCGGATCGATTACGTACTGGTTTCGGCCAGTTTAAAGTCCAAAGTTAAGGCGGCCGCTATCCACCCCCAAGTGATGGGCTCCGACCATTGTCCGGTAAGTGTTACACTAGACATATAAACAAGACTATGTGGTTATGAAGAAATTTGCGGTTTTTGATATTGATGGCACGCTGATTCGCTGGCAGCTTTACCATGCCGTAGTCGATCGGCTGGCTGGACAAGGCTTGTTGCAGCCCCAGGCCAAGCAGCAACTGCGCCAAGCCCGCATGTCCTGGAAACAACGGCAACAACCAGACTCCTTTAAAATTTACGAAGAATCCCTGATTGAGATTTTTGAGTCAGCCCTGGGCCACCTGACCACTCAAGATTTTGATCGGGCCGTTCAATCGATTACCGAGGAATACTCCGACCAAGTTTATACCTACACTCGGGACCTCATTAAAGACCTCAAGGCCCAAGACTATACGTTGCTGGCCATCTCGGGATCACATCAGGAGCTTGTGGCCATAATTGCCCAGCATTACGGCTTTACCGATTGGCGAGGCACGGTTTACGAACGGGACGGGCACCAGTTTAGCGGCAAAAAACAGGTAGCCAGCCAAAACAAACGAGCCATTTTGCAAGAATTAATGGCCAGCCATAATTTAACTTTTCCGGGTAGCCTGGCGGTGGGCGACAGCGTCAGTGATGCGCCGATGTTAGAGATGGTCGAGCAGCCGATTGCGTTTAACCCCGACCGCCAGCTCTTCGATATCGCTAAGGCTCATGGCTGGAAAATGGTTATCGAACGTAAAAACATGATTTACCGATTGGAATCACACGATGGACGCTACTTACTGGCATAAACAAAGCGACCAGCCACTATACGACGACTTGCTGTGGAGCCGGCCAGAACACCGAGCCCAGGCCGGCAAGCTGCTGATCCTAGGAGGCAACTTGCACGGTTTTGCGGCCGCCGCCTTGGCTTACCAGACGGCTGGAGAGGCCGGGATCGGCGAAGCCCGCATCATCTTGCCCGATGCTCTGCAAAAGACGGTTGGCCGGATGATTAACGACGCTCAGTTTGCGCCCAGCACCAGTAGCGGCAGTTTTGCTAAATCTGCTTTGGCCAGCTGGCTGGACGAAGCGGCTTGGGCCGATGGCATTCTGCTAGCCGGTGACTTTGGCCGCAACAGTCAAACAGCGGCTCTGGCCGAAGCTTTTCTACTTAAATACCGGGGGCCAGCCACAATCACCAAGGACGCTGTCGACATGTTCTACAGCCAACCGCAATCTATATTAAATCGGCCTGAAACCTGTTTAGTCCTGAGCCTAGCTCAGCTACAAAAGCTAGCCAGCCTGGGCAAATGGCCAACGCCGCTTAAGTTCGAAATGGGCCAACTCCAGCTGGTGGAGTGGCTGCATCAGTTTAGCAAAAAACACTCAGCCCACCTGGTTATGTACCACAATCAGCATATTTATGTGGCCGTAGGCGGCCGAGTCAGCCAGACCAAAGTCGGTGAGCAAACCAGCTGGCGAGTCCGCAGCGCCGCTCAAGCCGCCGTCTGGTGGCTACAAAACCCCAGCAAGCCGTTTGAGGCCCTGACTACGGCCGTCTTTCCCGGGTTCAAGTGATCGCCTGACGGACCAAAACAAAAAACCCACATTCGTGGGGAGTTTGTTTTGGTGGGCGGGGAGGGACTTGAACCCTCATAGTGTTGCCACCACTGGATTTTGAGTCCAGCGCGTCTACCAATTCCGCCACCCGCCCGGGTAGCTCGGCTACCCGTAGCGCTTAGCTAACAGGATAGGAGAACGCCCTGTATTGTACTATATAACAGATAACGCTCCAAGATGACAACCTAGCCCGCTCCTCTTTGAGTAAAAACTCTCGCTTCTCACTCAATGTGTTAATAACACTTTTCACTCGATGCGAGAGTTTTTACTCTAAAGCCGAACACGCTAATCAAGCCATCTTGGAGCGTTATCTGTTATACTTTAATCTGTTAGGGCTAGCATAAGCTAGTTAGGCACTGGGCAAAGCCCGCGCCGCCTCATCAAACTTATGGAAACATCGCCGCACACCGCACCATTTTCGGACCAACCTTCGCCCAAGAAAGATTTGGCGGCAGATGTCATTCGTCAAAAGATCGAAGCTATGTACGGCAAGGCCAGCAAGATTCCAAGGCATAATGGTCGCCCAGCCAGTCATGACGCTAGTCCCAGACCGACCCAGCCGGCAACTAGCGTTGGCCAATCATCACATAGCCAATTTCGGGACCAACTCGGTAAATCAGGTCAGTCGATGGCCGAGATTCAAACTGCTTGGCATAACTATTACGTCGGGCTGCCCGACCAACAAAAACACGAGGTTTGGCAGGAGTTTTACAGCCAACAGTCCAGACCATCGGCTGGCTCCCAGCAGTTAGGGGCAACCAAAACTGCCAGCAAAGCCAACTCGACCAGGATCAAAGGTGGCCGGACGGTCGGCCAAATTAAGCAGCAGATACTCAAACAAGTCGACGCGCAAGGAAAACTAAAGGCACGGCACCATCTACAATCACTGCTATTTGGGCTAGGTATGGGGTCAGTCGTTATGCTGGTTATGCTGTTTGGCTTTTTTAACGAACGGATCATTGCGCCCTTTATTACGCCGAGCCGCACCGTCACCAATACGCCGATTATTGCCGATGCTAGTGGCAGCGCCGTTGGACCCAACCCAGAGGTCATAATTCCTAAGATTAACGTCGAAATACCGGTTGTTTACGGCATGGACACTGTCAACGAGGACGCCGTCGAAAACTCCCTAGAAAATGGCGTCGTTCACTACGCCACCACGCCCATGCCCGGCCAGCACGGCAACGCCGTCTTTTTTGGTCACTCCAGTAACAACATCTTAAACCACGGGCATTATAAGTTCGCTTTTGTGCTGCTGCACGAGTTGCAGGTGGGCGACACTTTTATGCTCACCAAAAATAGCGTTCGCTACACGTATCGCATATACGATCGAAAAGTTGTAGACCCCGACCAAGTTTCGGTACTAGGCGATGCCGCCAAGCCGGATAGCGCCACGCTGATTACCTGCGACC